>CAYFVS010000280.1:0-1991 GCA_964346565.1 uncultured candidatus Brocadiaceae bacterium
ACGAAGACCGCCGCCGCGTGGAAAGCCTGCCGGCGGCCATCCCCCCCACCATCGTCCCGGCTCACACGCAGGTGCCGCCCGAGCAGCGCCGGCGTCAGCAGCAGCACCCACGCCAGGTGCCGCCGGGACTGAACGGCCAGCAAGGCGAATCCCCCGAACAGAAGCAGATCGGTCACGTAGGTCCGCGCCTGGCGGCGCAGCCGGCCTCTCCGCGCGGCGAACCACACGGAGCGAAGCATGATCACGACCCCCAACCCGGCCACTGCCCAGAACACCGCATAGTGCCCCTCCAGGGGCATGGGCTGCCACTCCTTGATCTGCCCCAGTAACCTGACCTCCGACAGCAAACGGAACGAATACAGAAGCGCGCCCGGGCCGTAAGGCGTAACCAGGCACGCGCCGAGGAAGAGCAGTCCGGCCAGTAACATGGCGCGGAACCGCGCCCCGTCCGGCTCAAGCAGCAGCCGCCGCAGGTACGCTCCCCCGCCGGCGCGCAGACGGACTATCTCCCCCACTCCGAAGCAACCCAGCAGCAACAGGCCGCTCAGGAAGCCTGCGTGCAGATTGGCCCACAACACCACCAGCACGGGAAGCGCCAGCAGCCGGCCTCGAGCGCCCCACAGGTAGCTACCTACCGACGGAGGAAGTGCCTCTCCGTCTTGTTCCTCGCAGCAGCGCCAAAGCAGCCAGCCGAACAGCGTGAAGAGCACGAATGAGAACAGATACGGGCGCGCCAGCGCCCGCACCCGCAGTTGCAGGCAGACGACCAACACCAGGACCGAGGCCAGCGCCGGCGATACGCCACGTCGCCTCGCGCTCGCCCACGCGATCATCAGCGCGCCCACAATGAGCACTACACGCAGCACTACGATGCCCGTCAGCCCGGCCGCCCGATGCACCAGATGCAGCACGAGGCCCGACAGCCAGGAGTGGTAGACCCAGGGCGCGCCGGCTGCCGTGTAGGAGAACGGGTCCGAGCGGGGCACGGCCGCCTCGCGCAGGATGATCTCGCCCGCCCTCAGGTGCCACCACAAGTCGAAGGCCACCAGCGGGCCGAGGAAAGCCGCCGCCGCCGCGGCGAAAGTCACCGCAAAGAGCACCTTCCGGCTGCGCCAAAGCGGCTCGCGTGGCCTGCTGCTCATGCCGTTCCCTCGTCACCTCAGAGTCGGGTCGAAGCGCATCCGCCGTCCTGACGCGTATCCAGCCAGCTCGACCTCCCTGCCCGGGAACCGCAGCAGGACCGCCCCGTCGCGCCCGGTGACCCACAGGGGTATGCGCCGCTCGGCCAGGGCCGCCAGCGTCTCAGCGTCCACGCCGCTGCGCGGCCCGCTGACCACGGCCACCGCCGGGCGGACGCGGTCGAGCAGGCCCTCGAGCCCCTCCTCGCAGGCACCGTGGCCGGGCATCAACAGCAGGTCGGCGCGCAGCTCGTCCCCGTAATCGCGCGTCAGCCGGCGGATGGCGGCCTCCTCGATGTCCGCCGTCAGCAGGAAACTCAGCTCTCCATATTCGCACAGCAGCACCATGGACCGGTCATTCTGCGACAGGGCGGTGTTGTCCGCAAAGCGACGGCTCGGGTGCAGCACTCGGCAGATCAGCCCCCCGCCGGCCAGCACTCGGCCCTCACTGAGCACGTCCACCGGCACGGGCTGCCCCATCGCCCGGCGGGCCGTCACCCTCGGCTGCTGCTCCCCCGGCGCCGGAGGCACCACAAGGCGCCTCACTCCGAACCGACGCGCCAGGAACGGCAGGAAGCCCGAATGGTCCATGGCTATGTGGGAAACCGATATGGCGTTGAGCGACCGTATGTGCCGGGACCACAGCACACTGGCCGCCGCCCGGGCTTCCGACGGCCGCGAGGAACCGGCGTCGAACAGCAGGTCCTGACCCTCGGGCAACTGCGCCAGGACGCACTGCCCCCGGCTCACGTCCATGATGACCATCCGGAAGGCGCGGCTCATACGCACGGCCGCGTCATCCCACACGTAGGT
>CAYFVS010000281.1:0-7177 GCA_964346565.1 uncultured candidatus Brocadiaceae bacterium
GCCGGGCGTTGGGGCCGGCGTACGACTTGATGCGCCGCGCCTACCCGTCCGAGCCCGCCGAACGGGCGGCCTCCGTGCTCGCCGGCATCGTCGAGGACCGGCCGGAGGAGGTACCCGCCAAACTGGCGGAGCAGGTCCACGACCTGTGCATGGACCTGCTGGGGCGGGAGGAGCTGGAGCACGGGGGGTTCACCGTGACTCTGGCCGCCGTCTGCGGCTACACCGAGTGGGGGGCGGAGCGGCTGGAGGAGGCGCTGCGGGCCCTGCGCGAGGGTCTCTGGAAGCTGCCCTACAGCATGGACATGGTGGACGCGCTGGCGGTCATCGCCGGCTCGCCCAATGCGACCCCCGCGCAGCAGCAGGAGCTGTACGGCCTGTTCGAGCGCATCGTGCAGTTCCGGGCCCGCACGGGCATCGGCGTGCGGCGGGAGACCGAGCAAGGCACCGTCTATGAGTTCGGGCGGGAGATCCAGTTCGACGTGCGCGCCGTGCCCGCCGCCGTGCGTGGGCTGGAGCGCATCTGCGTAAGCGAGCAGGCCGACCGCCAGATGCGGGAGCGCATCGTCAAGCGCCTGCTCGTCCTGTGGGAGGGCGTCTCGAACGTGCGCATAGTCTGGGGCCCGGCCGGCGTCTCAGCCCTGATCCGCGCCATGTGCGCGGCTGCCTGCTGCCCCCAGGCCACCGTGCGGATGAAGGTGCGGCTGGGCGAATCGCTGCGCAGGTTCCTGAGCAAGATCCGCGTGGTGGAGGCCCTGGGGCAGATCTGCTCTCAGCCCGACCCCGACGCGCAGATGCAGACGCTGGCCGTCCAGACGGGCGTCCAGATGTTGGACGCCTGGGAGCAGGCCGACGTCCAGGATGCCGAGCGGCGTCTGGCACTGCTGAAGGCGGCCACCCGCGCGGCGACCAACACCGCGCTGGAGGCCGATGACGAGCGCGCGAAGGCGCTGCGCGACCGGGCTGTGCGCGCCCTGTTCAGCGCCCTGCGGGAGGGCATGAGCGGGGTGCGGGAGCCGCTGCTGATGCTGCGCGAGTCGCCCGTCATCGGGCCGGCTACGAAGCGGGAGATAGACGAGCGGCTGACTAAGGCCTTTGGGCTTGTGCCGGTGGGCCGCCGTCGGTCGGACTGAGCCGCTCGGTCGATACCAGCCTGGCTGTCAGCCGCCCCACGAGCAGGTCGGCCTCCAGTCGCAGGGGCACGCCGCCGCGTTCTGACAGCCAGAGTCGCCCCACGTGCTCGGTTCGCTCGTCCGCTTCCGGTTCCACCTGGCGAACCGTCAGGCCCCAGCGCCGCGCCTGCTGCCAGCCCGACGGGCCGGCCACGGCGTCGGCTCCCTCTCTGCGGCTGCGCAGCTCATACTGGTCGTCCCCCACCAGCAGCATCGTGCGGGAGGGCAGCTCACCGGCCGCCGCGCGCAGCAGGAGCGCGGCGGGGTCCAGATGCCCGCTCAGGGGGACGTGCAGCAGCTCCAGCTCGCCCTCCGGCGCCTCGTGCTGCGTCACCTCCACCAGGCCCCGCTCGTAGTCGAAGCGCGCCGTGCGCTGCTTCCGGCCCTCCTGCCGCCAGGTATTCGACTGTGAACGTAGTGGGCGGAGGGCGGCGGCCTCCACCAGCGACCAACCCGACACGCGGAACGAGCCGACCGGCCGCAGGGCGGGCGCGCTGCGTGCTTCACAGGAGACCCACCATGCACGCCGCTGGCCGAAGGCAGCCGGCTTGACGGTCAGGACGGCCTCGCCGGCCGGCAGGTCTTCCCAGCCGAACCGGTAGGTGAGGCGCCGCCCCGCCAGCCCACCCGGCACGCTGCTCGGCCCGCCGCCAGGCTCCATCTTGCCGACACCGACCAGCAGCCAGGTCAGCAGGCCGGCGGCCAGTGCGGCTGCGAGCAGCACCTTCGCGCGCACGCCGATCATGGCGCCTCCGGCAGGATGTATGGCCGGCCGGCAGATTGACCTTCCCGCAGGCTCTACGGTAACATGCACCCTGGAAGATAACGCTCCGGGGGGAAGGCAATCAATGGGACGATGCGTACGACAGGTTACGGGTGTATCGAGGATGGCGTTTTTGGCCCTGGCGGTCGCCGGGGCCGCGCTTCTGCCGGCGGGCTGTCGGGCACCGGCCCCACCGCCGGAGCCGGTGGCATGGCAGCCGCAGCTCACTCCTGAGCAGCAGCGCCACTACAGCCGGGCAGAGAACCAGTTGCGCTCCCAGGACGCGGCCGTGCGCGAACGGGCTGCCGTGGCCCTGCTGTCAATGGACCATCCGCGCGGCGTGGAGGCGGTTCGGCAGGCCATACTGCGCGGCGAGGAGCCGGGGGTGCGCGTCAGCGCCATTCGGGCGGCGGCTTTCTGCGTGGATCACCGTTGCTTCGCCGCCGTGCTGGCCGCGGTCGAGGACCCCCACCCCGAGGTGCAACAGGAGGCCGCCAGCACGCTTGCCCGCTTCAACCGGCCGGATGAGGTCCAGGCCATAATGGACTACCTGGAAGCGCCTGCGACCGAACCGCCTCAGCGACAGCTTCTCTACCGGGCTCTCGGCCGGGGGCTTGCCCTCCGGGCGGTGCCTGCCCTGTTGCGCGGGCTGCGGAGCCCCGACGAACAGAGCCGCACCGCCGCCTGGCAGGCGCTGCGCCACATTTCCCGCCGCGACCTGCCGCTCGATCCCGAGCAGTGGGATCAATGGTGGGAGTCGAACTCCCACCGCACGCGCGAGGACCTGCTGCAGGAGCATTTGAAGGCCAGCAACGGCGTGCTGGAGGCCCGCACCGAGGAGCTGGAAGACCTGAGGGACCAGCACGAGGAGCTTACCGCCCTGGTGGGCGAGCCGGACGCGGAAACGGGCAAGGCTCTGCTGAAGGCCCTGCAAAGCCGCCATGCCCTGGTGCGCCGCTACGCGTCCTTCAGGCTGGCCGGCCTGCCTGACGAGCGCCTGGCCGGCCTGAACCTGGACGACCAGACCACCTACGCCATCCTGCGGGATGCGCTGGATGACGACCAGCCGCAGGTCCGGCAGAACGTCATGCGCCTGGTCCAGCGCCTGGAGGGCGAGTACAAGGACCGACTGGTCAGGAGGGCCCTCCGGGACACCGACCCGGGGGTGCTGGCGATGGCGGCGGAGAGCGTCTCGGCCGGGACGGGCCCGGAGGCCATTGCCCGGCTGGAACAGCTACTGCGCGAGTCCTCCCACGCCGAGGTGCGCGTGGCGGCAGCGAACGTGCTGGGCAAGGCGGGCGCAGCGGACTCCCGCCCCGTCCTGGTGACCGCGCTGGAGGACCCCGAGGAGAACGTGCGGTGGTTCGCCGTCGAGGGCCTGCGCAAGCTGGGCGCCTCCCAGGCGGTGCCAAGGATATCCGAGATACTGCAGGAGGACCAGAGCGCGCGCGTGCGGGCTATCGCCGCCACCGCCCTGGGCGAGCTGGGACAGCCGGCGGGCGTGCCTGCGCTGCGACAGGCACTGAGCGACCCGGCCGAACGAGTGCGGCAGAAAGCAGCCGCCGCCCTGCTGCTGCTGGCCGCGGACAACTACGAACGCATGCGCGTCATCGCCGATGCCTTCAGCCAGCACGGCATGTTGGCGGAGGCGCGCGAAGTCCTCACCCGCGTGGTGGGCAGTTTCGGCGGGCAGGCCGAGATGCAGAGCCGGGTGAACCGGGCACGCACCGAGCTGGCCGACATAATGAAGGAGCAGGCCGACTTCGCCAGTGCCGCCCAGGTCTACCAGCAACTGGAGGCCACCGGAGCGGCCGACGCGGAACTGGCGCGCGCCATGACAGAGTGCTGGCTGCGCGCCGGCCAGCCCCAGCAGGTGGTGGACGCCGCGCAGCGATGGCTGGAGAGCAAGGACGCCCCGCCCCACGCTGTGGACGCCCTCCAGGCGGCTGAGCAACTGGCGGAGGCCAACCATCAGCAGGCCGCCACAGCCGTGCTCGACCTGGTGGAAGCATCCCTCGGAGCCGAGCCGGACCCGGAACTGATCGAGCGCATCGCCGCCCTGCGCAAGCAACTCCAGCCCTGACCCTCCTGCAGTGAGGCCGCTATGGCACCCCGGAAGGACGGTGGGCCACGCGCGACGCCGCGATGGGCCGCATCGCCCCTGCTCGGCCTGCTCTGCGCCCTGGCGCTCGGCGCCGGCTGCCGGGCACCCGGCCCGCCGTTGCACGCGCGCAGCATCGCGCCTTCGCCGGCACCCCCCGAGCAGTCCTATCGCTACCTGGTGCACGAGGTGCAGCGCGGCGACACGCTCAGCTCCCTGGCGCGGCGCTACGATGCTTCCTGGAAGGAGATAGCGGAGGACAACGGCATCCGGGATCCCAGCCAGCTTCGCGCGGGCCAGCTCCTGCTGATCCGCAGCGCGCCCGGCCCTGAGCCGCCGGAGGCCGCCGCCCCCGACGAGGAGCCCGCCCTGCGGCGCCCGGTCAGGGAGGCCGACCTGCACCGCGGCCGGTCCTCGGCCCGGTTCTGGTGGCCGACGGACGGGCGCGTGGTGCGCCACTTCCAGGCGCCTGTGCGCGGCCTGCCTGAGCCGGGCATCGGCATTGCAGCGGCGCGGGGCACGGAGGTCTGCGCCGTGGCCGCCGGCCGCGTGCTCACCGTGCAGCGGGCCGCCGGGGCCGACCAGCCGTCCTGGGGCAGCGTGGTTGTGCTCGAGCATACCGGCGGCTGGGTCAGTTGGTACGCCCAACTCGGCCGCGTCCTGGTGGACAGCGGTGCCCGGGTGGCCCAGGGCCAGCCCATCGGCACGGTTGGCTCAAGCGGCGCGGCCCAGCGGGCGGAGCTGGCCTTCCGCCTCTACCGGGACGAGCGGCCCGTCAACCCGGAGGCCCACCTGCCTTGAGGCAGGCGTGATACCCGGAAGCCGGCGTGACGCGCGGCACTCGCAACGCGGCCAGCTCCAGGTTCCCAACAGGCTGCCAGCACCTTCTGCCGTGCCGTACCTCAAGTCGCGGGCATCACGGCTGAAGCCTGCCGTCCCGCCTCAAGCCCAGATCATGCTTGTCCCCGGCGCGCCCGAGGCGTTAACATGGCCTAAGGACTACAGAGGCGCCGCCAGGGAGCGCAGATGACCGACAGCACGACCAGCCGGACTTCCCGCGACATCCTGGTGGTGACCGAGACCCCCGAGGACGTGCAGGCCCTGCGCGAGCAACTTGGCGGCGAGGCCTACCGCCTGCAACAGAGCAGCGACGCCGAAGGCGCCCTGCAGCGTGTGGTCGCCGAGCCGCCCGACCTGGTGCTGCTGGACATGGGCGCGCCCGACGTGGAAGGGCTGGAGTTCTGCCGCGCGCTGCGCAGCCGCCCGGAGACCGAGGCCGTCCCTGTCATCGTCATCGCACGCGACGGCGAACAGGCGCCCCAGACCGTGCTCGACATCGGCGCCGACGGCTACATCGAGCGGCCCTTTCACAGCGCCGAACTGCTCAGCCGCATCCGCACCCTCCTGCGCCTGAAGGAACTGCATGACAAGGTTGCCCAGCAGAACGCACAACTCCTGGAGGTCAACGCCCGCCTGGACCGGCTCAACCAGGAACTGATGACCCGCAACCGCGAGCTGGAACAGGGCATCCAGATGGCCCACCGCCTGCAGGAAGCCCTCCTGCCCCAGCAATACCCGCCCGTCAAGAACATCAGCTTCTCGCACAAGTACTCCCCCTCGGAGGCCATCGGCGGCGACGTCTTCCAGATTACCGGCATGGTGGACGGCAGAGCGGCCATCTTCGTCGCCGACGTCAGCGGCCACGGCATACGCGCGGCGCTGGTCACCAGCATCGTCAAGACCGTCATTGACTACATAGACCTGGAGGACAAGAGCGCGGGCGAGGCGCTGGCCGACCTCAACAGCCGCTTCCGCGGCGTCCTGGGGCCCATGGCCCCCCAGATATACGCCACCGCCGTGCTGATAATGGTGGACGGGGAGAACCGTCGCCTGCACGTGGCCGACGCCGGCCACCCCTGCCCCCTGCTGGTCAGCAAGGAACACATGAGCGCCGCGCCCCTTATGAGCATGGACCAGACCGGCCCCGCCCTCGGCTTCGTGCCCGACCCGATGTACCCCGTCGTCGAGCGCGACCTGTCCGTGGGGGACATAGTCCTGACGTTCACCGACGGCATCTACGAGGTGGTCAGCGAGCAGTTCGAGATGTACGGGCTGGACCGGCTTCAGCAACTGGTGGCCGACAACGCCCACCTCATCCCGCGCGACCTGATCCAGCGCATCGTCAGCGAGACCGACGAGTTCATGGGCACGACCAGGCGCCCGGACGACGTCTGCCTGATCGCCCTCGAGGTCCACTGACCGGCCACCCCGCCCTCACCCCTCCGGGCCGCTCCAGGCGGTGCAGTGGCGGGCGAAGTTCTTCAGCGCCCCGCTCTTCACCACGATGGTCCGCGGCCGCAGCACCGTGGCGTACATGTTCAGCAGCGCGATGCAGTCCATCAGCGAGCGGTAGCCGGAGATGCCGGACATGTCGATGTAGACCACGGTGAACTGCTCGCCCAGCTCGAGGGCGGCGCGCACGTCGAACCCGTCCAGCACCTCGAAGCGGATGTCGGGATGTCGCTCGCGCGCTCGCTCGATGCACTCCGCGCTGATGTCCGTGCCGACGACGGTGCCGGCGCGCCGGGCCAGCACCTCGGTGGTGGTGCCCCACTCGCAGCCTATCTCCAGCACGGTGTCGTCCGGGCGGACGCAGTGGGGGACGGTGGCGCGGTATTCGCGCACGTTCCGCACGGCGACGAAGTTCGTACCCGGGCGAAACTGGTTCTCATTCGCCATGGGGGCCTTCTTGCCTCCGAGGGCGCCGCTGCCCGCTCCCCTTCTACCGCCGGACCAGCCCCGCTTCAACCCCCGGCGCGCGGCACACCCCGGGCCGAACGCACCGGCTCACGTGGTCATACATGGCCTCCAGAAGGATTTGTTTCGTCAGAGCCCTTAGGCCGGCCACCCGTGTCCGCCAAGCGAGACGGCCACCGACAGGGGGCCTTCGCACCCGTTCGCCAGTCTGCAGGGCAGGCAGCATGCGATACAGTATAGCCGTATAGGGCGCGTTGTCAAATGTACGCGCAGGCAGAAGCTGGCGTGCGCGTCCCGCCACCGGCATGTTACGGAGCGTATCCGTCCGGCGGAGACGGCGCCAGGAGCGCCGCGCTTCCGCGTGGCCGGAGTTCGCAGCCGAAGCGG
>CAYFVS010000282.1:0-6651 GCA_964346565.1 uncultured candidatus Brocadiaceae bacterium
CCACCCAGCCCCACCAGCAGGTAGAGCATCAGCGTGACCGCTTCCCAGGCGAACAGGAACACCAGCAGGTGGCGTGCCATCAGGGCGACGCTCGCCCCCGCAACCGCCCACAGGGCGAACGTGAAGAACCTGGGCTCGTCGCGCACGTGCCGGCGATAGGACAGCGAGTACAGTATCACGCAGAACCCGAACAGCAGACAGAGCGTATTGACGATCCCGGTGAGCGGGGTGACGCGGAAGACGAAATCGGCGCTGACCTGGCGGCTCAGCACCATACTGCCCAGCTCAAAGGGATGGGACAGACCCTTGGTGAGCGTGACCATGCGGATGCCGAACAGCAGCGAGACCAGGGCGCAGAGCCCGGCCAGCGGCCCCGCCACACGCCGGGGGCCGGCCCGAAACACGTAGCACAGCGCCCCGCCGGCCAGCAACAGCGACACCGACACGAAGTAGAGCCTGCTTACGTCCATGCCAATCTCCCGTCGGCTACCTCTGTGGCTCGGTTACAGCTCCGTGCGGATGCGTTCGGTCTTCTCTCGTGACAGCCGCACCAAGTCGGCGAAGTCCATCAGTTCCTCGCCGCTGTGTGCGTCTCTGACCACCGCCATGCGCTCCGTGCAGCTATAGCAGGGGTCTATGGAGGCCAGCGTGATGGTCACGTCGGCGATCGGCTGGCCGATGCAGCTTGCCTTGAACGTCGGCACGTTGTTGAAGCTGGGGGCGCGTATCTTGTGCCGCTCCGGGTATGGGCCCCCGTTGCTTTTGACGAAGTGGAACGTCTCGCCGCGGGGCGCCTCGACGTGGCCCACGCCCTCCCCGGGCGGGACCTCCTTGACCGGAGCGCGGATGGGGCCGTCGGGCAGCTCGTCCAGCGCCTGGCGCAGGATTCTTATGGCTTCCCTGGTTTCCAGCAGCCGCACGACCGCTTTGTCGAACACGTCGCCGTTGTCGGTTGTGATCACGTCCCAATCCAGCCGGTCGTAGGCGGCA
The DNA here is from genome assembly GCA_964346565.1 of uncultured candidatus Brocadiaceae bacterium. Lineage (GTDB taxonomy): Bacteria > Planctomycetota > Brocadiia > SM23-32 > SM23-32 > JAWOCH01. Next base: position 991 of record CAYFVS010000282.1, read on the forward strand.
TAGGGGTCGTCGCGGCGCACGTCAATGGGCAGGCCGGACGCCCGCGCGGTGGGCCCCAGGGCGCCCCACTGGCGGGCGGCCTCTCTGGTCAGCACACCCACGTCCTTGAGCCGGAGCGAGAGAATCGGGTCTTCCACCGCGGTGACGGTCAGCATGTCCAGCGGCTTCTCGATCTCGTCCAGCCTCTCGCCGATGTACTTGACCTTCTCCGGGTCCAGGTCCAGCCGTGAGCCGCCGACGGCGTGGTTGGCGTAGTTGATGCGGCTGCCGGTGCATACCTCCAGCGCGTCCAGGCACGGCTCGCGGTAGCGCCAGGCCCACATGAACACCGTGTTGTAGCCTATGAAGTGGCCGGCCAGCCCGAACCAGAGCAGATGGCTGTGGACGCGCTCCAGTTCGTTGACGATGGTGCGGATGTAGAGGGCCCTCTCGGGCACCTCGACCTGGGCCAGCTCCTCGACAGCCTGCACGTAAGCCAGTGGATGAGAGGCACTGCATATGCCGCAGACCCGCTCCACCAGGTAGGGCACCTGGTCCCAGTGGCGCTTCATGGCCACCCCCTCGATGCCCCGGTGGTTGTAGGACATGCGCACGTCCATGTCCACCACCGTCTCCCCCTCGACGAAGAGCTGGAAAAACTCCGCCTCTTCCTGCAAGGGGTGATATGGACCTATGGGTATGAGCGCCTTATGCGTCATCTCTGTGTTCCCTTCTGAGCGGGTACACGCCCTCCGGCCAGTCGTCGGCCAGTATAAGCCGCCGGGGGTCGGGATGGCCCTCGAACCGAAGACCCACCAGGTCCTGCATCTCCCGCTCTATGAACTGCGCGGCCGGGATGGCGGTGGCCACCGAGGGCAGCACCGGATCACCCTTTGGCGTTCGCTCCCTCATGCAGACGACCAGTCCCGCCGCGTCATATACGAAATGGTAGACAACCTCCAGCTCTTCGCCCACGTCGGAGCCGGTGGCAGTCGCGAAACGCGCGCCGAAATCCTCGAACAGCGTCTTCGCCATGGCAACCACATCGTCTCTCGCCACGGTGATGTAGACCCTGTTGGGCCGGGGACGCTGCCAGTCCAGGGGCACGTCGCCGACCAGGTCCTGAAGACGCTGCACTACGGTATCCAGGTTCTCGGCCACGTCTTGCTCTCCGTCAGAGATCTCCCAGTGCCTTGGCCATGCCGGCGATCATCGCCTCCGGCTTCGGCGGACACCCCGGGATGTAGACGATGAGCGCGTCGGGGTCCACCTCGCGGATGGCGTCGTCCACGGGGCCGGCGAAGTGCCAGGCGTCGTAGAAGATGCCTCCCGTGCACGCACAGGCGCCCAAGCACACCACCAGGCATGGCTTGGCCGCCTGGCGGTAGATCTCCTGCAGGCGAGGCCGGATCTGCTTCGTGCAGATGCCGGTCACCAGCAGGGCGTCCGCGTGCCGCGGCGAGGGCGCAAGCAGCACCCCCAGCCGCTCCACGTCGAACCGGGGGGTTAGCAGCTCCAGCACCTCGATGTCGCAGTTGTTGCACGCCCCGGTGTTGACGTGATAGACCCAGGGCGACTTCTTCAGGCCCCAGAGCTTCGCTTTCTCCAGAACAGGCATCTGCTCTCCCTTGCTCGGCCGGGCTCAGGGAACTGCGTACTGGTAGACACTGAGCGCGGAGGCGAGCACGGCAATAGGCGTCACGACGAACCAGAAGAACCTCAACGCCTGCTCAATCCGCAGGCGGGGATTGGTGTTCCTCATCAGCACGATGACCACCAGCAGCACGACGAACTTCAGCGGAGTGGTCAGCCATCCCCACCCGCTCAGCGTCACGCCGCCCCAGAAGACCGTAATCACGAACATCGGCAGCAGGAACAGCAACATGCCGCGCACCAACCGGATCAGCGCGAGGGGGGGACCTGAGTACTCCAGTATCACCCCGCCGGTCAGTTCCGTTTCCGCCTCGGCCTGGTCGAACGGCACCACGCCAAGCTTGGCCTGCATCACGGCCAGCACGCAGAGAAACGCCACGAACCCGCTCACGCTGCCCAGCGTGGCCCCGTTCGCTTGCGCGGCCAGGACGTCCGCGAACTTCACGCTTCCGCTCAGCATGATCGGCGGCACGACGGCCAGGATGAACGGGAACTCGTACCCGATCACGAGCTTCATCTCCCGCCCTGCCCCGACGGCTCCGTAGGGGTTGCCGCTGGCGGAGCCGCCCAGTATCAGCATCAGGCTGGGGAAGGTCAGGAAGTAAACGACGACAATCAGGTCGCCCACGAAGCTGGACTCGGGGCTGATCACCGCGTTCCACAGGACTACGCCCGCCACGCAGACCCCCACGAACCCGAGCACCGGCGCGAACAGAAACACCTTCTCGCTGGCCGTCTCGGATACGACCGTCTCCTTGCCGAGCAGCTTGACCAGGTCGGCCACCGGCTGGTAGATGGGCGGGCCCTTGCGCCATTGGATCCGGGCCGTCACCAACCGATCAACCCACTGGAACAACAACCCGAAGGCAACCGTCCCGAAGATGCCCAGCGCTATGGCAATGAAAGCGGCCATGTTCTCCCGCCGTTAGTGCGAACGGTGAAGTGTCCTCCCACTGACCAGCGTGTACCCGGCCTCGGGCACCGCCTCGACAAGCTCAAGGAACTGCAGGGCACCCGACGGACAGATCGCCACACAGCGCGGCAGTTTGCCCTCCGGTGTCCGGTCCGCGCACAGGTCGCACTTGGCCACCTCGTGGCGGGTCATCTCCAGCGATATGACGCCGAACGGGCAGGCCAGAGCGCAGCTACGGCAGCCGGTGCACAGAAACGGGCTGCGGCGCACGATGTCCGACTCGTCTTTGTACATTGCCTCGTTGGGGCACGCCTCGACGCAGGGAGCCTCGGTGCAATGGCGGCAGACAGCCGGCATATCCGTGCCCTCCACGTCCTCATAGCGCAGCGCCGGCGTGTCCAGGTGGCCGTAGAAGCAGGCCGCCGCGCAGCTCTTGCACCCGATGCAGCGCTCGGTGTCCAGCACCAGCTCCTTCACCACTTTGGTCGCCTCTGCCATCTGTCCTCCGCCTCGGCGCGTCCTGTCAGCCCGTTGGCAACCGGCTACCCATTCAGAGGGCTGCTATTCGGCTCTCTCTATGTCTACGGGTGTCGGCGCGGGCACAAGTTCGCCCGCGACCATCTGCCACTTGGCCAGATCGCGCAGCACGGCCCAGTGATCGGGAACGGCCACAGTCGGCGCGGTTCCACCCTCGACCCGGCAGGCCGCGGTGAACTTCCTGTCGTTCCTCGACATGGTCACCGCGCCATCCAGTCCGGCGGCCTCGGGCATGGGGGCCGTCACCACGGCCACCTCCTCGGCAAGCATCCGTCGCTGCCAGGCGGCCTCTGCGACCGACAGCCCGCCGGTGTAGCCCTGGGGCTCCGGCTTGCCGATGAGTATCGCCCGGCCCTGCTCCGGCTGCGGCACGTCCAGTATCTTCGTCTCTATCAGCTCCTCCAGCGGGGCCGACTCGACGTCCGCCCCCAGCACGTCATCCAGCGAGGGACCTTCCGGCTCGGGCATCTCGGCGGTCGCCGCCAGGCTCCCGGCCAGGTCCGTCAGGCTCAGCACGGTCGGCGGCTTCGGCACCCAGGGCACCGACCGGGCCGGCTGCCCGGTCAGGTCCAGCACGGTGCCTTCCTCTTCCCAGCCCAGGGCCAGCGGGACCAGCAGGTCCGTCACAGCCACAAACGGGGTGCTCAACGTGCCGGCCCAACAGATGGTTTCGCACTCCCCGGCCGCCTGGCGCCAGATGCCCTCGGCCAGCACGGCCGCCGGGTCGAATCCCACACACGCCAGCACCTTCAGCTCGCCGCCCCTGGCGGCGTCCATCGCTTCGCCCAGACTCATGGCGCCGCAGACCCGCCTGAGGTGGGGCACCAAGACCGCGTTCGTGGCCACCGGCAGCGCCCAGAACGGCGCGCCAAGGGCGCCGGCCAGCTGCCGCGCGGCCGCCACCGCCGCGCCGGGGTGCACGTAGCGGGCCGGCGTGTGGCAGACCAGCACGCCCACCGAGTCGGCATCCTGCAGGTCGGCGGCCAGTGCCTTCACCTCATCGGCGCAAAGGTCCAGCTCTTCGCATATCTGAGCGGCGCCGCGGCCTCCGAGAGCCTCGGAGACGGCCTCCGCCCCGCAGGCAACGGCCAGGGCGGCCACGCAGCCCGCCAGCTTGTGCGGGTCCACCACGACGGCCTGGTCAGCTCCGCGCCCCGTCCGGCCCGTCCCGCTGTCCACGCTGATCAATCGGTTCCCCCGGGCGCCGAACTGCACGTCCCGAACGGTCCGCGCCACCGGCGGGTGGGAGCTGAACACGTCGCCGACCGCCAGCACGCAGTCGCAGTCAGCCAGCCCGACCAGCGGCGGCGCAGAGCCGGCGCCGGCACGCACGATGGCCGCGTCCTGCGGCGGAACGAAGACGCCGAAACGGATGCCCATCGCGTCGCAGAGCGCCGCCAGCGCAAGCACGCCCTCCAGGGGCCGGTTCAGATCCACCACCAGGGCGACCTGGTCCCCCTCCGCCTGAGCGAAACGCTGCACCATGGCGTCCAGCACCTCCTCGGTGGCCGCCTCATAGCCGCCCTTCTGGGCATCGAAGATGCGGTTCCTCGCGGCCAGCAGCCGCGCAGCGGTCAGGCCGCGCACGCACGCTCCCCGGTCCTCGAAGCACAGGTCGGCCGGATAGACGCTGTCCACGTGGCCCAGATCGTCCTGCCGGGCACCCATCGGGCAGTGCATGGCGCACAACAGGCAACGCGGAGCGGCCGTCTCAGAAGCTGAAGGCATCCTTGTAGTCCTTGATCTCGTCGTAGCACACGTCCGGGCCGTCCTTGCACAGGTAAAGCGGCCCGATGTTGCACCGGCCGCACTTGCCGAACCCGCAACTCATCTTGCGGTTCATCGAGAGGTATATCTGCTCGGGCTTGAAGCCCGCGTTTAGGCATGTCAGCGTCACGAAACGGAGCATAATCAGGGGTCCGCAGCTCACCACGTAGGTGTGCGCGATGTCCAGGTCCAGCCCTTCAAGCAGCGTGGTGACCACGCCCACATTGCCCTCCCACGCCTCGTCCGGTATGTCCACGGTCACGTCCAGGGTCACTTTGTCCTGGGCGGCCCACTGCTCGAACACATCCCGATACAGCAGCTCGGACGGGTTGCGGGCGCCGTACTTGATGGCCACCAGGGGGTAGTCGTCCAGGCTCTCGAACGCGTGATGAAGCAGTGAGCGCAACGGTGCCAGCCCCACCCCGCCGCCGACGACCAGCAGGTTGTGCCCCTTCATCTTGTCCGTCGGGTAGCCCTTCCCGTAGGGGCCGCGCACGCCCAGTTCCTGGCCGGCTTCCATCTCGTGCAGCGCGTTGGTCACCTTGCCGGTGCGCAGGATGGTGATCCCCAACTCCTCCGCAACCGAAGGGGAGGAGGAGGGGGTGAAGGGCGCCTCGCCGAGGCCGGGCACGGTCAACTGCACGAACTGCCCGGCCCGGAAGCGGACGGCCTCGTCCGGGGCGATGCGGAACGTCTTTATGGTGGGCGTCTCTGTGGTGACTTCCAGCAGGTCGGCCCGGATGGGGCTGTAGAGGTTCTCACCCATTTCTCGCGTACTCTCTGTGCATCTCCGAAAGCACCCGTCGCAGGTC
>CAYFVS010000283.1:0-1601 GCA_964346565.1 uncultured candidatus Brocadiaceae bacterium
GAGACGGAAGGACGCCGGACTGACCTTGGTCGAGCTGGCCGTGGTGATGGTGGTGCTGGGCATAGCCGTCGCCCTGGTCGCCCCTCGGCTGAGCCCGAGCCGGCTGGAGCGGGCCGGCGCGGCCGCCGCAGCGAACCGCGTCGCCGCCCTGGCCCTCCATGCCAGGACCCGCGCCGTCACCGGACGGCAGGAGGTCTGCCTGTGTCTGGGCATCGAGGACGGTCTCTACTGGCTGGCCGCCGGACAGACCCCGGACCAGCCGTTGCCCGTGCTGGACGCGGCGGCCCGCCGATGGCGGCTGCCCGAGGGGGTCCGCTTCGCCTCGGTGAGCATACGCGGCAGTGCGGTCGCCGGTGAAGAAGCGGCGCGGCTGGTCTTCCGGCCGGAGGGATGGGCTGACTGCGGCCGCATATGCATCGCCGACAGCCGCGGCCGGACCTGGACACTGCTGGTCAGACCGTTGACGGGGCGGGTGGAGGTCCATGGCGGCCGGGAGGAGACCCATGGCGAAGCGCCCTGAGCAGAGCGGAGGGCGGGCCGGCGGGTTCACGCTGGTCGAGACGCTCATCGCCCTGACCGTGGCGGCGGTTGCCCTCGTGGCTCTGCTGGGCCTGCAGGCCGGCAACATCCGCCTCTCGGACCGGTCGGAGCTTCTGTGTCGGGCCACGCTGCTGGCACGGGCCAAGATAGCCGAGGCGCGCGCCGACCCCGAGCTGCGCACCGGTTCGGACGAAGGAAGCGAACCGCAGCCCGGCAGGGAGGCATCGCTCTACTGGAGGAGGGCGGTGCGGGAACGAACGCTGTCGCTCGGCCCCGGCCGCAATCCGGTCAGCCTCCTGGAACTGACCGTGGAGGTCAGCGCCGGGCGGCGCCGACGGAGCACGCTCGCTGCCCTGACCACTTACTTCAACCCGGAGGAGCCGGGCTGATATGGGAACCCGAAGGGCCGGCTTCACCCTGGTGGAGGTGCTGATCGCCCTGGGCACCACCGCCATGATCATGACCATAGCCTGGGTGACGTATGCGGGTGCCTCCGCCTCCGCCGCCCGGTGCAGGGCCTTCAACGGCACGCAACAGGAGGCACGGGCGCTGCTGGCCATGCTGGCCCGCGAGCTGCGCGGCGTCTGCCCGCCGCCCCAGGCGATCTCTGCTGAAGAGCAACTGCCGGCCCTGGCGGGGGGCGGGTCCGCCGGCGACGCCGCCCTGACGGTACTGACCGGGGGAGCCATTCCGCCGCCGGGACTCCCCCGCGTGGGGCTGTGCCGGGTGTCCTATCGGCTCGAAGAAGGCTCCGGCGTCCTGGGGCGCGGCCAGGAGTGGCTGATGGGAGGCTCGGGCGTCGCTGCCGACGGCGGGGGATGCCCGCCGGTGGCCCGGGGCGTGGAGGAGCTGACGCTGAGCTTCTACGACGGCGACGACTGGCGGACGGAGTGGGACTCGAGCGAGGAGGGGGAACTGCCCCGCGCCGTGACCGTGGAGTTGACCCTGAGCGGCGAGGGCGGCCGGTCAGTAACCTACGCCACCACGGTCTGCCCCGCCTGTCTGAACGCGCTCGAGCCGGCGGGGGAAGCCGCCCCGGCGGTCGGATCGCCGGCTGACCG
>CAYFVS010000284.1:0-2249 GCA_964346565.1 uncultured candidatus Brocadiaceae bacterium
GGACAGCCGCCCACGACTGGCAGCTGGGCATACTGGGGTGTGCCGGGTGGCACCAGCAGGTCGTCGGCGTTGATGGTTACGCCCGGCCTCCCCGAGCCGTCGGCGGAGCCGATTATGGCTGAGCCTGGGTCGATGGAGAACGGCGGGCAAGACGATTCGCCCACGCCGTCACCATCTAGGTCGCATGGCGTCGCTGCGCCCGTATACGGTTCGGTAAGGGCGTCCATGTCGTCCTCCGGCACCGCGGGCGCTCCTGCCCCACCGTTGAGCCCCTGAACGGACTCATCCTGGAACAGGGCGTTGCAGCCGATGATGGGCGATGCGGGCGGAGCGAGGTCGGTGAAGATGTCGCCATCCGCTTCCCCGGCACCTGCCGCCGCTTCGGAGGCCACGTCCGGTGCCGTGCAGCCGGCGACGCCCACCGCGCTGGGGTCCACGGAGAAGTGGAAGGCGGGCGCCAGCGGCCCGACGAACGGCTCGCTCAGGGAGATGGCGTCCAGATCGTCCGTCATCTGTCCTCCGCTGTCCAACCCCAGTGTGGAAGGTCCGTAGAGAAGGTCCGGCGTCGGCGCTGCCCGCGAGCAGGCGGTGCCGGTCAGGGTGGGAAGCGTAAGCAGCGCCCCCGCCTCGCACGGGTTGGGCGCCGCGATAGTGATGTCCGGATTCTGGACCGAAAAGATGGCGTCCTGGACCGCCGCGGGTGGGGACGTTGAGCAGTTGTAAACGGACTCGTAGGCGTCCACGCGCGGCGTGGTGACGCCGTTGGTGTCTGTCGGGTTTACCAGAGCGCTGCTCTCCAGGCAGTATTCCAGCTCATCCTGAGTGGAGGTGGGGTTGAGCTCCGAGACCAGGGCCATGACGCCGGTGACGTGGGGGGTCGCCTGAGAGGTTCCCCAGAAGGTCGAGGTGCCAGCCGCGAGGCCCGTCGAGGTGATGTCGGCGCCGGGGGCCAGCAGGTCCAGGGAGATATCCGAATTGGAGGCGCAGGCCACCATGTCCACGTTGGCCGAGCCGGGCGCGTCCGTGCAGACTGCCCAGGGGTGGCCGCCCGCGAAGTTCTGGTCGTAGGTCACGCCCACGGAGACAGCGTTCGCGGCGCACGCTGGGTAGTCCATGCCATCCTTGCGACCATCGTTGCCGGAGGCCACGACAGTGGTAGTCCCGCGGCCACGCAGCATGTTAATGGCTGTGGCGATGGACATGCCGTCGCAATTGCCCGGCTTGTAGATATTGGGGCTGCCGCCCAGGCTCATGTTCACCAGGTTCACGTCGGGCTGGTTGGAGATGATGTCGTTGAGAGCGGCCAGCCAGTCCGAGAAGTTGCCGCTGTTGGTCGAGTCAAGCACCTTGTACGCGCGGATGTCCGCGTCGGGCGCCACACCCGTGGCCGCGATGGCGTTTGTCCCCATGGAGGTGATGATGCCGGTGACGTTCGTGCCGTGGCCGTGGTCGTCTTCGGCGCAGCCCGCCCCGCTGCAGGTGGCCAAACCGTTAGGACAAGGGTTCATGGGCGGTGCGAGGAAACACTCCTCTGACACCAGGTCGTCCGAGAGATCGGGGTGGTCGGTGTCGAGGCCGCTATCTAGGACTGCGACCACGACACCGCTGCCGGTGGCCGGGACGGGGTCGGTGTGGACGTCGTCGGCGTTGATCAGCGGAACGCTCTCAGTGAGGGCGCCGTGGCCCACAGCGTCGATCTCGACGGCGGCCACGGCGGGGTGCCTCGTCAGCTTCGCCAAACCCGCTGCCGTGATGCTACCGGCCAGGGCGGGGACGGCGTCGTACTGATGGACGATGTCGAAGTCGGCAGGGGCTAAAGCGGAGAGGACGTTGGCCTGCTTGGCGGCTACCTCTTGCTTAAGGGTTGGCAGGTCAAGGGCGAGTACCGTCGGCGGCAGCTCCGTGCGGAGGGAGATGATGACGCGCACCTCGTCCTGCTGCGCGAGGGCGTCCGTCACCTCCGGCTGTACGTTGGCTCCGGTGGCGGTGCCAGCCCCTGTTGGGCCGCCTCCAGTTGACGCGACCAGAAGAGCTACCACAGCAATAACAACAGCTAGGGCAATGAACGCGGGGAAAAGCCGTCTCATTCCGCACCCCCTTCAGGTCGAGGCGAACCCTGCGCGTGGCTGGACGGACACCACGAGGAGGGGCAGCCGGGGCAGAGCCATTTCTCATCGACTCTGCCCTATCGCTTTTCGATGTGGTGCTATTACTCTACAGGAACTGGCGGATTTGTCAAGTGTCTTTCG
>CAYFVS010000285.1:0-3231 GCA_964346565.1 uncultured candidatus Brocadiaceae bacterium
GGTGAACGGCGCCACGTAGCAGGTCTCCCGCTGGGGGGCGCCCAGGTTCTTGCCCAGCCCGTCGGTGCGCTGGAAGCTGACCACGTCGTCGAACGGCTCGGCGCTCTGATTGCTCAGCCCCACCGACAGAAGGTTGATCTGGCCCGGGACGGCCCGCCCGTCGAATCCCCAGCGTACTTCAGCCACCTCGACGGCACGGCAGAGCCCGGCCGCCGCAAACAGCAGGCACAGAGCCGCCACGCGCAGCAGGCGGACCCCGTGCATGTGGGTCGGGCTCATGCGTTTGCCCTGTGGGGTTCTGGTCGTACGCGCGGCCCGGCGGCCCCCGACGTGCGGCCCAGATAGTGCTCCGCCCGGGCCAAACACAGCCAGCGGAGGCCGAGCATTATAGCAGCGTAGTAGGCGTAGTTCACAAGCAGGGGCACCCAGAAGGAGGACGCCCACATGGCAAGTTTCCAGACGGATGCCTCGGCCAAGAACGGCACCGAAGCCGGGCTGAGCATCCAGAGCCACGCCGCCGGCCGGCTGTCCATATCGGCAACCCCCATCTCCGACAGGGCGACCCCGATCAGCAGCGGACCGAAACACCACACGGCGATCACGGCCAGCGCACCGATGGCTGCCCGAGTGGGTGTGCGCACGCGCAGGCCTATCCACAGCGACAACCAGGTGAACATCGGCAAGTAGATGACCACGGACAGTACCGAGGAGACCAGGTACGCGAGCGTGTGCAACGGCTGAGCGTGCCACTCCATGTATGCCTCCACCCCGGCGACACACAGGATGGCGCCGGCCAGCACGGCGATCAACCGCCAACGGCCGCGGGCCTTCTGCTGCACTATTTCGCGCCCGGTCAGCGGTGTGGCAAGCAGCAGATCCAGCGTGCGCCGGGTCCGCTCGGAGGGGAAGGAAGTGGCGCTGGGCACGGCGACGGCCAGCACGGCCAGCGGCCAGATGGCGCACATCAGCAGCGTCAGAAGTCTCGTCTGCCTCGCCATCACCATCTCGAAGGCCACCAGCGCCGTCGGTATGGCGAGAATGCACAGCAGGCGGACCAGGTACGACGCCTTGCCCAGGGAGCGCTTGCTGACTTCCCGCCACATGATGGGCTCTTTGCCCGGGAGCGTGTCCTTCTCCTTGATCAGCACGATGCCCCCGGTCAGGCGGTTGGCCCGATGCCAGAACGCGTCCAGACGCTGGAACACGTCGAGGAGCCACCTCTTCTCACGGACGAAGGCCCGCCGTCGCACGAACACGCGGGCCATCGCCAGGAACAACACGGCGCTCAGAGCCGGCCAGACCGCGCGCAGGGCGGTCTGCCCAAGTGTGCGCCAGGAAGCCTGAACGAAAAGATAGAGGGGCGCGAAGGCGAACAGGATGTCCAGACTGGCCGGGCGTGTGCCCGTCAGCAGCGCCAGGGACACATCCCCCGCGACCAGCCCGAAGTAGAGCACCCCCAGCCCGACGTAGGAGCCCACGAACGCCCGCGTGGTCGCGGCGCAGAAGGCCGAGAGCATCAGCGCGACAGCGCCTACCTGGAGGCAGGTCACCACCAGCAGCAGCACGCCCGACCACAGATAGCCCGCCGTGAGGCCACCCAGCGCGTAGCAGGCGGCCAGCAGGGGCAGCGCCAGCAGCAGGAACGTGAACATGGGCACCAGGCGGCCGGCGTACTTCTCCAGCACTATCTCGCCCGGCCGCAGGTCCGTCAGGAACAACAGCCCCAGCGTGTTGCGCTCCTTCTCGTAGGTCAGCGCGCCGGCCATCAGCACAGGCAGGAAGATGATGATGCCGGCGAACTGGACGTAGACCAGGAACTCGAACAGCTGCCGGCCCTGGCCCAACATAGCCATGGGGTTGGCGGTGTGCGATGCCGCTTCCCCCTCCCAGTAGACGAAGAAGCTGGCGAACAGACCCAGCGCGTAGAGCACCCGCAGCAGGTAAGTGCGAGGCCGGGCGGCCTGCTCGGTCAGCTCCCTGCGCAGCAGGGGGAACGGCGCTCTGCGAGGCAACAGCCTCATGCGGTCTTCCCCTCGGTCAGTTTCATGAAGGCCGTCTCCATGTCCATCGCCTCGGGCTGGAACATGTAGACGCGGGCGCCGAGGTTCCGCAGCGCCTCCAGCAGGTCCTCTACCCGGAGGCGGTCCTGATGGATGCGGAAGCATAGCCGGTCAACGTGCCGCTCGACCGAGGCCACCCCGTCCAGCCGCCGCATCCTGTCCAGCAGGCCGTCCTCCATGTTGGAGACCTGCACGTGAACGACACGCCGCAGGCCGAGCTGGCGGTAGATGTCCTTGAGCGACCCCTCCGCCACCAGGTGCCCGGCCTCGATGATGCCGATGCGGGTGCAGATCTGGGACAGCTCGTGCAGGATGTGGCTGGAGACCAGGATGGTCTTGCCCATGCGCTTCAGCTCCTTCAGCAGCTCGCGGATCTCGATGCGCGCGCGAGGGTCCAGGCCACTGGCGGGCTCGTCCAGCAGCAGCACGTCCGGGTCGTGCAGCAGGACGCGCGCCAGGCTGAGCCGCTGTTTCATGCCGCGGGACAGGGCGCTGACGTCGTCCTCGACCTTCTCGGTCAGGTCGGTGAGCGCCAGCACGTCCCGCACTACGGAGCGGCGGGCCGCGCGGTGCAGCCCATAGGCGGCGGCGAAAAAGTGCAGGTACTCCTTCACCGTCAGGTCGTCGTAAACGCCGAAGAAATCGGGCATGTAACCCATGATGCGGCGGACCTGGCGGGGCCTGGCGGTCACGTCCAGCCCCTTGATGCGCGCAGTGCCGGCGGCCGGCCTCAGCAGCGTGGCCAGCACTTTGATAGTGGTAGTCTTGCCGGCTCCGTTCGGCCCAATGAAACCGAAGACCTCCCCCTGCGGAATGCCGAAGGACAACTCCCTCACGGCCACCGTGTCCCCGTACCTGACGCAGAGATTCTCCACCTCGACCATCGCCATCATCGGTCTCCGCAGTAGAGCCGTCGGTATATCGCGTAGTCCGGGCCTTCCCGCCGCACGGCGAGCAGCAGCGCCGCGCCCGATGCCGTGCCGTCAACCACCGCCAGGTCCTCGAAGTCGCAACTGCCATGGGGCGAGACCTGCGAGACCAGAGAGAACAGGCCGGCGGAGGGGCGGGCGCAGCTATCCCGCACAAGGTCAAGCAGTCTGGCGCCGCCGGGCGCACGGACGCCGAGCACATCCCTCTCGCCCGCCACATAGTGGAACCCCAGGTTCGAGCA
>CAYFVS010000286.1:0-4351 GCA_964346565.1 uncultured candidatus Brocadiaceae bacterium
GCGTGTCGCCTTGGGGGCCATGGCGATCACCTTTCCGTGCTGCGAGGAGGGCCGTCGTGTACTTTGTGGGGTGATCACCCCTCCTCCACGGGATACCCGGCGGCCAGCCACCCCGCCTCACCGTCCGGGTAGTGCAAAACGTTCTCGTACTTCAGGTTCTTCAAGTGCTCGAACAGCTCTGCGCTCGACCGACAGTGCAGGTTCGTGCAGTAGGTTACCAGCAGCGCGCCCTTCTCGCCCACCGCCTGCTCCACCTGGCGGGCCGTGCTGTTCACCGGCAGGGGCACTGCGCCGGGGAGTCGGCGCTCGGCGCCCTGGCCGCGCGCGTCCAGCAGAAGCAGAGGGGTCCCCGCCCGCAGCAGGACGGCCAGCGTCGCCGTGTCAACCATCGCGTACGCCGGCGCCTTCAACTGGGCCTGATCAGCCACGGGTTGCCACCTCCTGCAATGCGACCAGTTCGGCCAGGCCATAGGCGGCGTCCTCTTCGGCCAAATCGGCGAAGGCAGCCGCCCCGGCGCTCTCCTCCGGCTCCAGCGCCAGGGCGAAGCGTGCCCCGCACCGGCAGCGCACCTGCGAGGGCGGACAGCTTTCGTCCAGGTAGCTCCGGAACGTGCGACCACATTCTGTGCAGACAACTCTCAGTTGCATCATCCTGCTACCCCCTTGCCGGCTCCCACCCGGCCGGCCTCGTGGTTCAGTGCGCATGCCAGGGCCAGAGGCCCCCCCGACGCAGGATGCGTATGGCTTCGTTCAGTCGCCTCACGCCGTCCTCCTGCTCCGCCCGCGCATCGTGGGCCTGTCGGTACCAATCCGCCTCCAGCACGCCGCCATGAGCGGCCCGGGCGGCCTCCCGCACCACGATCAGCGCGTCCGGGCAGGCCAGGGGAATGTAGCGGGTGCGCAGCACCTCCGCCATTGCCTCCAGCTCGGCAGCCTGTGCCTCATCACCGTGACGCTTTGCAGCCTCGCGGCGTTCTTCCACCAATGCTGATAACTCACCCATGAGTACGACGGCGTTCATCAGGTTCTCCCGGTGCTGCTACTTGTTTGGATACTACGCAGGCCACAGAGACGGCCACGCCTGTCGGCACCGGATTGCGAAACCGAAAGAGGCCCTTCCGGATCGCGTCGAGCGCCCCCGTGTGTCTGCCCGCTTGTCCGTCACCCCTCTGCACAATCTTTCGACCGGCCGGCTCTCCCACCCGCATCACTCCGGCCGGCCAACCTGCCACAAGCAGGCCTCGCCCGACGCGGCCCCCGTCCCGGCAGGGCCTCCTCGGTTACGCCATCACGCGCTCCCACCGCTTCGTTGGCGGGCGTCTTCGGGCCCGCGCGTTTCCTCTTGACTGTCAGAGATCTCACCGGGGGCTGCGACACTCCTCACTCACCCCCACGCCCATATCGAAAAGGATAAGGGCAGACGGGGGGCCTGTGAAGTCGGGAATCTCCCCAATACGCGCAGGGAATACCACTACACGCCGGGTGGGCGCAGTTCAGTCTTCCAGGGCGGTCAACCCCTGGCGGATGGCGTACTTGGTGAGTTCGGCGATGCTGCGGATGTCGAGCTTGTCCATGATGCGGGCGCGGTGGGTCTCGACGGTCTTGGGGCTGATCTCAAGGCGCCGGGCCATCTGGCGGGTAGTCAGGCCCTCCGCCAGCAGTTGCAGCACCTCCCGCTCGCGCGGCGACAGGGGGCCTTCCACGTCCTCGCTGCCGTCCAACCGCCGGAGGTAGTCCTCCACCAGCGGGCCGGCGATTCTGGGACACAGGTACGTGTTGCCGGAGGTGACCTGTTCGATGGCTGAGGCCAGGTCCTCGAAGGCGCCCTCCTTGACCATGTAGCCGGAGGCCCCCGCCTCCAGCATGCGGGCGACGAACTGGGTCTCGGAGTGCATCGAGAGCGCGATGACTTTGACGAACGGATGGTCCGATGCGATCTTGCGAGTGGCCTCGATGCCGTTGAGTTCGGGCATGGCCACGTCCATCAGCACCACGTCGGGGGCCAGCTCCGCCACCAGCCGCATCGCGGTGCGGCCCTCCTCTGCCTGGCCCACCACCTCCATGTTGGGCAGTTCCTCGATCAGGGCGCCCAACCCCTCCCGCACTATCCTGTGGTCATCGGCCACCAGAACGCGTATCGTCATTCAGGGGCCTCCTCGACCGGATCAGTCTGTAGTGGGGCCGCCAGGTGCGCTCTTGTGCCCGCGCCCGGCTTGGACTCTATCTGGAGCCACCCGCCCATGTGCTTGATGCGCTCCCGGATGCTGAAAAGCCCGTAGCCCTCGGTTGCTCCTGCGCCGGCGGAAACGTCGTCCGGATCGAAGCCCGTCCCGTCGTCCTCGACGCTGACCCGGACCATGCTGTCCTCCCGGCGCACGCCGATGCGCACCGTGTCCGCCTCGGCGTGCTTCAGTGCGTTCACCAGCAGCTCGCGCGCGGCCTGGAACAGCATCGCGCGCATGTCGTCCTCCAGCGGTTTCGGCTGTCCGTCATCGGTGAACTCGATGGGGATGTCGTGACGCTTCTCTGTCTGCTCGGCCAGGTTCTCCAACGCCGCCTCCAGGCCGAGTTCATAGAGCAGGGGGCTGCCCAGTTCAAACGTCAGTGAACGTGTGGACTCGATGCACTCCTCGATCAGTTCGCGCACATCTTCCAGGGCTTCGCCGCCGTCGTCCCAGTTACAGCGCACGGCCGCTCCGCCGAGCCCGATCTTGCACATGGCCAGCTTCTGTCCCAGGTCGTCATGTAGGGCCTGTGCCACCTGGCGGCGCGAGCGTTCCTCGGCCACAGCCAGTTCACTGGCCAGCGAGCGCAGCTCCACCTGGTAGACATCCAGTTTGCGCCTGGCTTGGCGGTGTTCCTCCACCTCTCGGTACAGAGAGGCGTTGGCAGCCGCCAGCTCGGCGGTGCGCTCCCGCACTTTGATCTCCAGGTCCTCCCGCGCGCGCCGCAGGGCGTCGCGTGCGCGGTTTCGCTCGGTTACGTCGTGCATGGTCATGACCGCCGCCCTGATGGTGCCGTCCTCGTCCCGGATGGGCGCGGCGCTGGCCAGCATGCTGCCCAACGTGCCGTCGTCGCGCAGGAAGTCTATCTCCTCCTCCTCGACCGTTTCACCGTGGAGCACTGCGCGGGCCAGGGGCAGCTGCTCGGGGTCGTACGGCCGTCCGTCCGCGTGGAAGGCCGGGTACCGGGCGTAGTCCCCGATCCGCTCGGACGGAACAAAGGGGCGCCGCCAGATCCTCTCCAGCTCCTCGTTGGCCAGGATGGTCCGCCCGGAGGGGGCCCCGGCGATGATGACCCCCGCCGGCATCTGTCGCAGGATGGCCTCCAGCCTGGCGCGCTGCTGCGCCAGACGCCTCTCGCTGGCCTTCAGGTCGCGGAAAAGCAGGCTGTACGGCCGGACGATGCCCGTCTCGATTATCGCCTTGTAGATCAGGTAGAAGGAGACGATCTTCAGGAAGTGGCCGGCCAGGATCATCAGTCCCATCACGTCATGGTAGAGCGTGAACGCCAGTTCGGAGGCCATCGTGACGGCTATCGAGCCCACCAGCAGCCCGAGGACCATCCTGTCGAAGCCGCGCCGACGCCACAACATGCCAATCCCGGCGCCCCCCAGTACGGCCATGATGGCGTACTCGGCCCCCTTCTTGAACGGCGTCAGCCCGTCGCCCTCCAGGTAGCAGTCAGGGAAGATCCGCCACCAGAAGATCGAACTCAGCAGGAGAACGGTGATAATCGCATAACCGCCCGCAGCCAGGCCCGGCCGCACCCGGCGCCCCACCAGCAGGGCGGCGGCCAGCAGAGAGACGGCCTCCAGCACCCGGGCCGATATCCAGAGCTGCGCGGGCAGGTTCGCTCCTTCATGCGGGAAGACCCCCATCCCGCTGTAGGCAAGCGTGTGGAGGGTGTCTATGCCGGCCACGAACACATAGGCAACCCCCAGGAACACGAGGTAGTTGTCCCGCAGGAATTGCCGCGAGTTCCAGCACAGAGCGAAGATCCCGAAGGCGATGACGATGCTGAACAGCTCGGCGGCCGAATGGAACAGCAGGAAGTTGTGGCGCGCCAGTTCGTAGAGCACGGCAAGGATGAGCATTGCCCCCACAACCTCGACCGCACTTCTGCGCAATGCCCCCCGGCTGTCTGCGGCGTGCACACCCATCGCAATCTCCCCCGACCGGTTACCAACGATTATTACACAGCTGCGCGCTGTGTCAAGCCTTCGATTCCGGCCGGCGAGGGATCTGCGCTCCGATGGGCACTGTTCCAGCGCTCGCCCACGTTGCACCCCGACGGCCACGTAGATATACTGGCCGGTGGAGAGGTGCCGGAGCGGTTGAACGGGGCGGTC
>CAYFVS010000287.1:0-2625 GCA_964346565.1 uncultured candidatus Brocadiaceae bacterium
CCGTTGCTCAAGCGCCACGCAGCCGCACGGCCCCTCCTCCCCCTCCAGGACGAAGTAACGCGCGCCCGTGTCCATCTCGGATTCTACCCACTCCACGGTGCAGTTCGAGGGATGCCGCGGGCAGTTCTCGACCGTCAGTCCGAACCGCTCGGCCACCGTGCGGAAGGACTCCCGCACGATGCGCGCGACCAGCTCCGCCTCGGCGCGTTCTGCCTGCCGGATCCGCCCGTCCACGGCTTCCCTCCCTGATGGAGCGCGCGTCAGATGCGCTCCCACATGTGGACGTAGATGCTGTCCGTCCAGCCGTGGCTGAGGATGGCCGGCCTGCCCGGTTCGGGTTCGAAGACCTGCGTGCCGTCGTGGTGCTCGAAGCGGCCGTCTATCAGGTAACGGCGCCAGACCGTGCCGGCGGGGTCGGCTTTCTTATAGACGAACAGGCGGCAGCGCTTCCGGTAGGGCAGGAAGGGGTCGTGCTCCCCGACCACCAGTTCCAGTTCGCCGTCGCCGTCCAGGTCGGCCACGTCCAGCGAGTGCGGCGAGCGCATCGTGTCCACCACGTGGACGGGCCAGGGCGTATCCGTCGGGTCGCCGGGGTTCTCCAGCCAGGCCACCGGCGCCAGGTGCGCCTCCTTGGCCTCGCCCCAGTCCACGTCCTCGACCACGTAGATGATGTCCGGTCGGCCGTCTCCGTTCACGTCCGCGACCCGCAAGCGCGCCACGGCGGAGACGTCGGCCAGCTTGACCGGCTCGAACGTGCCGTCGCCCAGGTTCCTGAGCCACCACGGCCCGGCCACCACGTCCGGCAGGCCGTCCCCGTCCAGGTCGCAGGCCACCATCTCCTCCCCGTAGGGCACGTCCGCCGGCACGCGTGCCGGCCAGGGGCTGTCGGCCGGGTTGGCGGGCACCTCGAAGAGCTGAGGCGGCGCGTCGTTGCGCGCGTTGTGGTAGCCGGCCACCAGGGCGAGTCGGCCGCCGGGCAGCAGGGGTGCCACGAGCATCGAGTGCGCCCAGTCGCCATGGCCGACGCCGATGTCGTGCTCCTCCCACTTGCCGGCCTCCGGGTCGAGCGGCTTCAGCCAGCAGAAGTCGCTGCACAGGCTGCCGTAGCCCGGATCGGCGCCCTCCCGCGCGCGAGAGGCAATCAGCTCCGCCCGGCCGTCGCCGTCCAGGTCGCAGGCGCAGTGCGCCTGGCAGATGCCGGGGATTCCAAACCGCTTCCAGTCGGGATTGCGATACCACCACGCGCCGCAGACCACGTCGGGCCGCCCGTCGCCCGTCAGGTCGGCGGCGAAGATGTCCGTGGCGGCGTAGGGCTTGTCCCGGTCCAGCAGGCGGTGGCGGAACCGTGCGCAGGCGGGCTTCTGCTCGCGGCGCTTGAACAGGTGCACCTTGGGATACTTCCATTCCTTGCCCGCTATCTCCCACTCGCCGTCCTCGTCCACGTCGTGGGGGACGGCCTCGTGGGTGCCCGTGCCCCGGCACATCAGCCGGCGGCACCAGCTCTGCCCCCCGTCGGCAGTGTCGTATTGGAGCAGGCGCGCGTCGTAGTTGTAGAAGTCCACCCATCCGCCGCTGGCCATCTCGGCGGTGAAGATGTGGGCGCCGTGCTCCGTGGTCCAGGTGTGCAGACTGTGGGCGTACTGGAGGTTCTCCTCCAGACGGTGTTCGATCCAGTCGGGGCCGTCGTCGTCACCCGGGCGGTTCTCGAACCACGACAGGTAGCCGTCCAGGTATTCGGCCTCGGCGATCACAATGTCCGGCCGCCCGTTGCCGGTCATGTCGAGGGGGGCGGTGCGGGTCATCTCCCGGAAGCTGGGCGCGAAGATGCGTCGCTCCCACGGGCCGCTGTAGGGGCCGGCCTCCGGCGCGTCGTACCAGGCCGGACCGACGACGATCTCCAACTGTCCGTCCCGGTCCAGGTCCGCCACGCACGTGCCGTCGGTGAAGCAGCCCTCGTGCACGACGTGTCGCTGCCAGGGCCGGGTCACGTCCTCGCCCGGCCGGTAGATGAACACGCCGGGGGTGTCTGTGTAGGCGGCGATGGCCACCAGCTCGCGCCGGCCGTCGCCGTCCATGTCGGCGAACAGCATGTCGTGCGCGCTGCCCTGATGTTCCGGCTCGATAACGTGGCTCTCCCAGGGGCCGTCCATGCCCTTGGGGCACTTGAACCAGCGGATCTGCGTGGCGTCGTCCCAGGTGCCCTCGACGACGATTTCGGGCAGGCCGTCGCCGTCCACGTCCTCCAGGACGCTGCCCACGGCGAAGCGGCCCTCGGCGATGACGCCGTGCTCGAAGGTGGCCGGCCGATACCAGAGCAGGGCGCCTCCTCCGCCCGTGATCATCTCGACGTTTCCGTCCCCGTCCACGTCGCCCACCGCCATGCTGCCCAGGCTGCTTGCGGGCGGGTCGGCGTCCAGTATCAGCAGTTCCCACAGTTCCTCGAGGTGCTCGACCATCTCCGGCCCTCCGTCAGCTCGTGCGATGACGTATCTCGCCGCCTGCGTGTAGCACAACTTAGTGCACTATGCAAAGCGGCGGGCGCTTTCACGGCGGATTGGCGGGGCCGCTTCTGCCGGTTCCGCTCCTTGCATCTGCGGTGTTCGCTCCGTTACAGTCCGGGTTGCG
>CAYFVS010000288.1:0-1588 GCA_964346565.1 uncultured candidatus Brocadiaceae bacterium
CCTACGACGGCCTGCGCCAGCGTTGGGCCAGCGGACTGCCAAGGACACAGGGTGAGGCGGATGAAGGTCCTCTCGGTTGTCGGCACACGACCTCAATACGTGAAGGCTGCGGCGGTGAGCCGAGAGCTCAGGCGCCGCCATCGAGAGGTCCTGGTCGACACTGGCCAGCACTATGACTTCAACATGTCGGATGTATTCATCCGGGAGCTAGAGATACCGCGGCCGGACCACAACCTGGGCGTTGGCTCAGGCAGCCACGCCGAGCAGACGGCTCGAATCATGCTGGCCCTCGAGCCGCTGACAGCCTCCACCATGCCCGACGCCATGCTCGTCTATGGCGACACTAACTCCACCCTGGGGGGTGCGCTGGTCGCGGCCAAGCTAGGCGTCCGCCTGGCACACATTGAGGCCGGCCTGCGCAGCTTCAACTGGCGCATGCCGGAGGAGATCAACCGTGTGCTGACGGATAGCTGCGCCGATCTCCTCTTCTGCCCCACCCAGTCCGCCGTGGACAACCTGCGCGCGGAGGGCGTGCGGGAGGGCGTCCACAACGTGGGGGACGTTATGCTGGACGCCCTGCGCCGCTTTCTGCCGCGTGCCCGGGAGACGTCTGACGTGTTGGCGAGACTGAGCCTTGAGGGCAGCTCCTTCATCCTGGTGACCCTGCACCGTCCTGCTAATGTTGACGACCTTCGAAGTCTCGCCTCCATTCTCGCAGCCCTATCGCAGCTGGAGGAGCGGGTCGTCTTTCCGGTGCATCCCCGCGCCCGCAGCTCTCTGATCGATATGGGATACACCCCGGCACCGAACCTCACCCTCGTCGATCCGGTCGGTTACCTCGATATGCTCCTGCTGGAGATGAACGCCCGCCGCATCGTCACCGACTCCGGCGGCGTCCAGAAAGAGGCCTACATCCTGGGCGTGCCCTGTGTCACCTGCCGCCCCGAGACGGAGTGGACCGAAACCGTGGACTCAGGGTGGAACACCCTGGCCGGCGGCGATCCTGAAGAGATCCTGGATGCGGTCCTGCGTACGCCTCCCAGCGGAGAGCGCCCTCCTGTCTTCGGCGATGGTCGGGCTGCGGAGCGCATCGCGGAGTTACTGGCTTGATCCACCCCACGGCTGACGTCTCGCCCGAAGCCCGTATCGGCTCCGGTACGAAGGTCTGGCACCAAGCCCAGGTACGGGAAGGAGCGATGATCGGCAAGGACTGCACGCTGAGCAAGGGCGTGTACGTCGATAGGGACGTACGCATCGGTGATAGGGTGAAGCTCCAAAACGGGGCGCAGGTGTTCCACGGCTCCACCGTGGAGGAAGGGGTATTCATCGGGCCCCATGCCGTCCTGGCCAATGACCGGTACCCCCGCTCAGTCACTCCGGGCGGACGGCTGAGGGGCGACGCGGACTGGCCTGAGGGCAAGGTGGTGGTGCGCTATGGGGCCTCCATCGGTGCCGGCGCTGTTGTCGTCCCGGACGCCACCATCGGTCGCTGGGCCATGGTCGGTGCGGGAGCGGTGGTTGTCGGCGACGTGCCGGACCACGCGCTCGTGACCGGCAGTCCGGCGCGACAGACCGGCTGGGTGTGCCG
>CAYFVS010000289.1:0-8420 GCA_964346565.1 uncultured candidatus Brocadiaceae bacterium
CCCATATCCTCCACCATGAACTGCCAGGCCCACTCGGCCGCCTCGCGCTTGAAGTAGTCGCCGAAGGAGAAGTTGCCCAGCATCTCGAAGAACGTGTGGTGGTAGGAGGTTCTGCCCACCTTCTCTATGTCGCCGGTGCGCAGGCACCGCTGGCAGGTAGCCGCCCGTTTCAGCTCGGGGTCGCCGTGCCCGTAGAACTCGTCTTTGAACTGGTTCATCCCCGCCCCGGTGAACAGCAAAGTGGGGTCCTGGCTGGGCACCAGCGAGTCCGGCGGGAGCACGCGGTGGTCCCGGCGGCGGAAGAAGTCCAGGAAGCGCCTGCGTATCTCGTCAGTCTTCATGGTAGGCACTGGTTCCGATGGAGGATGGGGACAGACCGGCCGGTCGGCAGTGCATCCCGAACGCGGTTCCGCGCACAACGGGCAGCTTATCAGTTGGCCGCAGGGCGGTCAAGCGCTGCCGGGACTGGACCACGACGACACGACGTTCGCCCGCCGTGGCGGGAGCACGACGAACGACGTGACAGGATGGACAGGATGGGCAGCATGATGGACGCAGAATGGCGACCGGTACAGTTACAGTCGAGCAGTCGGCCGCGGCGAGCCGCAGGTCCGGAATCCACGGTTCACTTGACAGGTGTGAACGCGGGTTCATAGAATGAACGTTCACTCATCAGCTCCCTTGGGTGGCCTGTGCATGGCCGATGTCAGCCGGAAAGAGCGCGAGCGCGCCGAACACCGCTCGCAGATCCTCGAGGCGGCGGAGCAGCTCTTCGCCGAGCACGGCTTCCACGGCACAACTGTGCAAGACATAGCGGAGGCGGCCGAGTTCTCGGTCGGCTATCTGTACAACCACTTCGAGGGCAAGGAGGACCTGTTCCGGCGCCTGGTTGACCTGCGGGCCGACGAGTTCCTCGATGGCGTGGCGCAGCGGGTGCAGGGGGATGGCGGTCCGGTCGAGCGGGTGCGCGCGGCGATAAACGCCAAGATCGACTTCTTCCAGCGCCATAAGCGGTTCTTCGTGATCTTCACCCACGCTGTGGCAGAGGAGAGGGCCGGGGGGCAGCCGTGCTTCTCGGAACGCATGCGCCTTCGCTATCGCCGGTACCTGGAGGAGCTGGCCGGCGTGCTTGGCGAGGGCACGCGGCGCGGCCTGTTCGTTGACGAGGACCCCATGACGATGGCAATCTGCATGGAGGGCATGACCAACTCCGTCATCGGCTACTGGGTTCACACGGGCAACCAGGAGCCCGGCCCGGCCACGCCGGAGGTCATCCAGAGGGTCTTTCTGAGCGGCGTTCTGGCGGAGGGCAACGGCTCATGACCACGTGGCACGGCAGGCGGCTGATGCTGATGACGGTGGCGCTTGCTCTGATGGGCGCCTCAGGGTGTTTCCCCACGCGAGAGGCCATCTACTCGGACCTGCGCGGCAGTCGCCGGCAGGCCTACGCACGGTGGTCGCGCGCCGAGCGGGAAGAGGAGGGCCTGCCGCGGCTGGAGGGAGAGCTGAGCCTGGAGGACGCCGTCAGGGTGGGTCTGGCGTACAACCAGGGATTGCAGCGCGCCTTGCAGGAGAAGATCAAGGGCGAGGGCCGGGTCCTGACTGCCTATGGGGAAGCCCTGCCCGAGGTGGACCTGTCGGCCGGATACACGAGGCTGGACCAGGTCTTCACCGTGGACCTCGGAGTGGAAAGGTTCCAGGTGGGAGCCAAGAACAACTGGTCCTACCAGATCGACGTGACGCAGCCCATCTTCAAGGGCGGCGCCATCCCGGCGGCCATCAGGGGGGCGGTGCTTTTCCGCTACTGGGGGGATGAGCGCGTCCGCGAGGCGGTGCAGGACGTCGTCGTCCAGACGGCCCAGGCGTACTACGGCGTGCTGCTGGCTTCGCGTCTCTACGAGGTGCAGGAGGAGTCGCTCCGGTTTGCGGAGGCGAACCTGCGCGACGTGGTGGCCCGCCAGGAACAGGGGGTGGCCATCCGCTACGACCGGCTGCGCGCGGAGCTGGACGTGGCCAGCGTCCGGGCCGAGCTGATCCGTCAGCGCAACGAGCTGAGCCGCGCGCGTACGGGGCTGTTCCGGGCGATGGGCGTCTCGCAGAAGAGCGAGGTCGAGCTGAGCGATCGGCTCGCCTACATGCCGTTGGAACCCACCTACGACGAGGCCGTGCGGGAGGCGTTCATGAACCGGCCCAACCTGTTCCAGGCGGAGCTGGACCTGCGCCTGCAGCAGGAGATCCTGCGGGGCTTGTTCAGCGAGTACTGGCCCCATCTGGAGGCGTGGGGCTGGTTCCAGTGGGCCAAGCCCGATCCCCATGAGGCGTCGAACATCGAGTGGGACCGTCAGTGGCAGGCAGGCCTGCGGCTGACCTGGACCCTGTTCGACGGCCTGCAGCGTGAGGGCAACATCGTCCAGCAGAGGGCCGTCACCCGTCAGAGCGCCATCGAGCTGGCCGACAGGGAGCAGGCCGCTCTGCAGGAGGTCAGGAATGCCCTGCTCGATCTGAACGACGCGAGGGAGCTGGTGGACTCCCAGCGGCTGAACCTGGAGCAGGCCAACGAGGCGCTGCGCCTGGTCACGGTGGGAGCGCGCGAAGGAGTCAACACGGAGCTGGAGGTGCTGGACGCGCGGGCGGCCCTCACGCGCGCCAGAGGGGACTACTACCAGGCCCTGCACGCCCACGCGCTGGCGCGGTTACGCTACCGGCGCGCTGTGGGCGTACTCGGCCCGGCTCCCGGCGAGGGCCAGGTGCCGGAGGAAGCGCCCCAACTCGAAGCCCCAGCGTCGGCTTCTTCGCCCGATGACGGCGAGTAGGCGCTGCAGCGGGGCGTAGGTGCCGGGCGTACCGGGAGTCCGGGGAGAAAGTGCAGAGCACGACTGCGGGGAACTCGAATGGACGAGCATAGGAGAGCAAAGTGAGTGCGGCCAAGACACTGAGCGGCCTGTTCGTGCTGCTGCTGATCGTGGCGGGAACGGGCATTGGGGTGCTCTACAAGCTGGGTGCGCCGGCCCAGACCAAAAGGAGCATAGAGGAGATCCAGGCCAGGCGGGGACTGCCTGTGGAAGTGGTGCAACCGTCGCGACGCGACTTCCCCCGGTACCTGCGCTGTGATGGGCGGGTTGTGGCAGACGTGCAGACGCTCCTGCGGGCGAAGGTTGAGGAGGTCGTAGAAGCCGTGTACGTGCGCGTGGGCGAACCGGTCGAAAGGGGGCAACTGCTGGCCGAGCTGCGCAAGACCGACCTGGAGGCCCAGGTGCAGGCCGCCGAGATGGCCTATCGGGAGGCCGGAAGCCGCTACGAGCGCAACACAAGCCTCTACGAGCAGGAGGTCATCAGCGCCGACCGGCTCGAGCAACTGCGCACTGCCATGGAGAACGCCGCAGCCAGCCTCCGGCTGGCCAGGTCCCAACTGGCCTTCGCCGAAGTGCGCTCACCCATTGATGGCATCGTGGAGGCGCGCTTCGCAGAGCCGGGCGAGTTCAAGGGCGTGGGCAAGGAACTGCTCTCCGTGGTGGACCTGGCCACGGTGGAAGTGCGGGCGCTGGTGCCCGAGCAGGACGTGTCGCGCCTGGCGGTCGGCATGGAGGGGGAGTACCAACTGGAGGCGGGCGACCAGTGGCGCAGCGGCAACATCAGTCGCATCGCCCCGTCCACCGACGACCCGAACCGCTTCTTCGAGGTGTACCTGAAGACCGACAACGAGCAGACCGGCAGCGGCTGGCTCATGCGGGCGGGGATGTACGCCGAGGTCCGGTTCCTGACCGATGTGGCGAAGGATGCCCTGGCCGTGCCCGCCTCCTGCGTCCGCTACGAGGGCAACGTCAGGGCCGCCTACGTGGTGGAGGAGGGCAGGGCGCGAGTGCCAGTGCAGTCGGAAGCAGCGGCGTCCCCGGGCTTCCTCGAGCGGGTCGCGCGCGGGCTGCGGAAGCTGCAGGAGCTGAGGGCCGGCCGCGGGGGCGAAGAGGAAACCGCGTACGAAGGGGTCGAAGGCCTGGTGGCCAGGCGTCTCGAGGTCCACGTGGTGGACGAAGAGCAGGGCTACGTGCGCCTCGGGGACAACCCCATCAGTGAGGACCGCAAGGTGATAGTCAACCCGCGCGATGCCATCCGCGATGGCCTCCTGGTAAGGATAGTGGAGGGTGAGACGGGCTGATGGGGCTTCTGCGGGCAGTCGTCCATCGGCGGGTTCTGGTCACGGTGTTGGTGCTCATCGCCGTGATCCTGGGCGGCATATCGTACTTCAGCATGGGCCTGCGCCGCTACCCGGACATCGAGTTCCCTTTCGCCACCATCTCCACGGTCATGCCGGGGGGCAATCCGGAGGACATCGAGACCGACATCACCAAGCGCATCGAGGATGCGATCAGCTCCATCTCCGGCATCGAGGAGATTACGTCTTACTCCCAGCAGGGCCTCTCGCTGGTGCTGGTGCAGTTCGGCCTGGAAGAGGACATAGACATCAAGGCGACCGACATCAGCAACCGGATAGACCAGGTGAGCCGGGACCTGCCGGATGCCGCCGAGGACCCGGTCGTGACGAAGTTCAACATCACCGACCTGCCGATCATCGAGCTGGCGCTCTACGGGCCGCAGAGCGTCAACGAGCTCTACCGGCTGGCGGATGAGGAGCTGGAGCCGTTCCTGGCCCAGGCGTCCGGCGTGGCCAACGTGGACCTGACCGGCGGCGAGGAGCGTGAGATACATGTTCTGCTCGACGCCCGCGCCCTGCGCAAGCACCAGCTTTCGATAGGGTCAGTCACGGCCGCCCTGCAGGCCGCCAACGTGGACGTGCCTGCCGGGCACATCACGCAGGTCAACCGCGAGTTCGTAATCCGCACGACCGGGCGGTTCCGCACCGTGAAGCAGATAGAGGGCGTGCGCGTCCTGACCCCGGGGGGCAGTGTGGTCACCGTCGGCGACCTGGGCTCGGTGGTGAACACCTACGGCGAGCAGCGGACGCTGTCACGCTTCGACGGCGAGTCGGCCATCATCATGAGCGTGCTGGCCCAGAGCGACGCGAACGAAGTGGAGGTGGCCGACGCTGTCAAGCAACGCCTGCCGGACCTGCGCAGGCTCCTGCCCGCAGGGGCCTCCCTGAAGGTGGCCAACGACGACAGCGTGTTTGTCCGCGGCGCGCTGGGCAACGTGCGAACGAACATCTTCCTGGGCATCGTGCTGACGGCGCTGATGCTGTTCCTGTTCCTGAAGTCCGGCCGGGCGACGCTGGTCATTGCCGTGGTCATGCCCGCCGCCATCGTCGCGACGTTCACCTTCATGCTGTTCAGCGGCTTCTCGCTC
Source organism: uncultured candidatus Brocadiaceae bacterium (assembly GCA_964346565.1). Classification (GTDB taxonomy): domain Bacteria; phylum Planctomycetota; class Brocadiia; order SM23-32; family SM23-32; genus JAWOCH01. The sequence continues at coordinate 5,299 of CAYFVS010000289.1, forward strand.
AACATCCTGTCGTTGACCGGCCTGGCCATCACCGTCGGGGTCCTGGTCAACAACGCGGTGCTGATCGTGGAGAACGTGTCCCGGTTCATCGGGGAGGGGCAGAGCCCGATGGAGGCGGCGGTGAACGGCACGGGGGACATCTCGCTGGCCATCATCAGCAGCACGGCCACCAATCTGGTCGTGTTCCTGCCCCTGGTGTTCATGGGCGAGATCATCGGCCGCTTCTTCCGGGAGCTGGGCCTGACGGTCGTCTACGCCACGGTCATATCGCTGGTCATCTCGTTCACGCTGACACCGATGATGTGCGGGCTGATGCTGAGGGCCGAGGGAGACGGCAGGAGCTGGCCCGTGCGCACCGCCGATGCCACGGTGGGGCGGGTCTCGGACCTGTGGCAATGGGCCTTCGGGGGAGCCAGGCGGACGTATCTCGGCGTGCTCGACTGGTGCCTGGAGCACCGGGCGCTCACCGTCCTGATGACCGTCCTGGCAGTGGTGGCCTCGGTGGGGGTGTTTGCCGCCGTGGGCATGGAGTTCCACCCGCCGATGGACGAGGGCCGCATCCAGATCACGGCCCAGGCGCCGGTCGGCACCCCGCTGCAGGCGACCGACCGGGCCGTCCGGCGCATCGAAGAAGCGGTCGAGGACCTGCCCCACCTGCAGCACTACAGCTCGCGCGTGGGCTCGGTGTCGGGCTTCGTCGGCGGCACCTCACAGGGCGTCAACCTGGTGCAGATGGTAGTGACGGTCGCCGACCGCGCCGAGCGGGACGTGGGGCTGGACGAGCTGGTCAACATGCTGACCCCCAAGCTGGCGGACATACCTGGCCTGCAGACCACGGTGGCGCGCGCAGCGCATGGGTTCGGCGGGGCGCCCGTCGAGGTGGAGGTCAGCGGAAGCGACCTGGACGAAGTGCGCAGCGTCGCCGAGCAGGTCATGCAACTGGTCAAGGAGGCCCCCGGCACCTCCGGCGTGGAGAAGTCCTATCAGGCGGGCCAGCCGGAGGTGCGCGTGGTGCCGCGCGAGGATGCCGATACCCTCTACGGCGTGAACGACGCCCTGATCGCTAACGAAGTGCGCGCCTACGTCGAAGGCACCGTGGCCACTCAGTTCCGGGACCGCGGCGAGAACTACGACGTGCTGGTCAAGCTCCAGGATAGCGACCGGGAATGGTCCGAGGACATCGAGCGCATGTTTATCAGCTCCCCTGGCGGGGGGCAGATGCTGCGCATCGGCCAGGTAGCCCAGGTCGAGCGTGAGGCCGGCCCCACGCTGATCACCCGCAAGGACAGGCGCCGGATGATCAGCATCAGCTCCCAGCTCACCGGCGAGCTGCCCAGCGGCCAGGTGAAGGAGGCCATCGAGCAGGCCATCAAGGCGCAGCTGAACGTGCCGGAGGGCATCCTGGTGGAGTTCGGCGGCGAGCTGGAGATGATGCGCAAGAACTTCCGGGAGCTGTTCAAGGCCATCGCCATCGCCTCCGTGCTGACCTTCCTGTGCGTGGCCGGCATCATCGAGTCGTTCGCGTTCGCTGTGATCATCATCATGGCCCTCCCCGTCTGCCTGGTGGGGGTGGCCCTGGCGATGCTGATAGGGAACGTGACGGTCAACATGTTCAGCCTCATGGCGATGGTCATCCTCGTGGGCATGGTGGTCAACAACGCCATCATCGTCGTGGACTACGCCATGCGCCGGGAGGCGGGCGGGGCCGGCCCCCTGGAGGCGGTGCGCGAGGCGTGTGACGTGCGGTTCCGGATGATCATCATGGCCAACCTGACCACGATAATCGCTCTGGTGCCCTTGTCGCTGGGGCTGGGATTCGGTGGGGAGATATTCCGGCCGCTGGCGGTGGTGGAGATGGGCGGAGTGGGGGCTGCGGCGGTGCTGTCGCTGCTGGTCATCCCGGCGGTCTACCTGATGGTGCGTCACGCCCGCAGAGCAACGACATAACAGGATACACAGCATAGAGAGAGCAGAGAGCAGTGAGCAGGGAGCAACGAGAACGACAGCGTGACAGCATGTTCAGGACAGAGTAGCAGGACGCGGTCGTAACTGTCGGCTGTATCCTGCCTATCCTGTACATCCCTATTGAAACAGTCGTCGTCTTCCTCCGTGTCTCCGTGGTGAGTAGTTGCCGTTCGGTCAGACGTGCTCTCCCCAGGGCTGGAGGTCGTCCAGCTCGACGTCAATCCGGGTGTTGCCCACGTTGACCACCGCCCGGCCGCGTCGCTCGTCCACCCGGCGCACTGTGCCCCACTTGTGCAGCTTGATGACATAGACCTCGTCCCCCTCCTCCAGCGGCCGCTCCAGGCTGTGGCCCTTCAGCAGTTGGGTGATGTCGTCCAGGCACCGCTGCAGGCCCTCCCGCACGGCCTGGGCGCGCTTTGCCAGGGACTTGTGGACCGGGCCCAGGTCCTCCTGCAGCCCGTCCACCTCGGCCAGCATCTCCCGCAGGGCGTCGCGTATCTGGAAGCCGATGTCGGCCCCCCGGCGGTCCTCCTCCGCCTGCAGGCGCGCCAGCAGCTCCTCGTATTCACCCTTCACCTTCTCGGCCTGCTGCTCCAGGTAATGCATCCGCTCGCGGCGTTCTTCGGCATCCTCCCGAGCCAGGCGCACTTCGTCGAGCATGGAGGAATACTCGCCGTCCGCGGCGGCGTCCAGCAGGGCGCGCGCCTGGGCCAGGATGTCCCCGGGCAGGCCAAGCCTCTCGGCTATCTCGATGGCGTTCGAGCTGCCCACCGAGCCGATGCGCAGGCGGTAGGTGGGCCGCAGCGTGCGCATGTCGAACTCCATCGAGGCGTTCTCCACCTGCGGACGAGCGGTGGCGAAGGTCTTCAGCCGGCCCAGGTGGGTGACCACCAGGGCGGAGCAGCGCATCTGCACCACGCGCTTCAGTATGCCCTCGCCCAGGGCGGTGCCCTCGGCCGGGTCGGTGCCCGCGCCCAGCTCGTCCAGCAGCACCAGGCTGCGCTCTGTGGCGTCGTCCAGGATGCGGATGATCCGTCCCATGTGCGAGCCGCAGATCGCCGATTCGGGTCGCGTGTCGCTGCACCTTCAGGACGCGCGGCATCCCCTGCTGCTGTGGCTCAGCCGGCACCCCGACGAGCCGGAGCGGCGGGAGATGA
>CAYFVS010000290.1:0-7041 GCA_964346565.1 uncultured candidatus Brocadiaceae bacterium
CCGTCCCGGCACTACCGCCAGTATAGCGCCCCGATTGGATAATATCAACAAGCAAATCAGGAAAATCAATGCTCAGGCAGCAGAACCCCAAAAATCCTGATAGCTGGCGAAGTCCTCAGAGACGTCTCGAGGGCCTACTGCTCGTCAGCGGCGCTCAGGGCATCCATCACCAGTTCCACGGCGTCGTCCACGGTCCCCATGCCCAGGGCGGCGCCTTCGTCCAGGTCCAGGTCGAACTGCTGCTCCAGCTCCGCCGTAAGCTGAACGACCTGGACGGAGTCGGCGCCCAGGTCTTCGGCCAGCCGGGCCTCGGGCGTCATCTCCTCGGGAGCGACGCCCAGCAGGCGGGTGAGTGCCGCGCGCACGCCCGCCAGCACCTTCGAGCGATCCGGGGCGCGCTCGCGCTCGGCGGCCGCTGCGCCGACGGCCCTGCGTCGTGCCCGGCGCGCGGCGGCCAGGCGCTCCGGTCGGGTGGCACGTTCGGTGCGTCGAAGCATCTCGGCCATGGCCTCAGTCAGTTTGCCGCCCTGCTGGCTGACGGCGGCACGGCAGCTCTGCAGGGCGTAGGTGATGCCCACCCCTTTTGTTGCCCGACCGGCCAGATGCCAGCAGAAGGAAGGTATGCGGCGGGGCATGGGGCCGTCGCCGGCGACCAGGTTGCATGCCACCCCCACCACCGAGCCGGGGTTCAGCACGACGCCCGCGCCGATGCGCGTGTGGTCGCCGACCAGCGCGCCCAGCCTTACGCGCTCTGTGCGCGCCTCCGCGCCGTCCGGGGGAATGCTCGTACTGCTGAAGTCGCTCTTCCGGTCGCAGAGCGCGGCCGACGGGCCGACCTGCGTCCACTCGCCCAGGTAGCTGTGACCCACGTAGCCGGCTCCCGTCTGCACGCAGTGGCCGTGCAGGATGCTGTGCAGCACGCGTCCGCCGACATCGCACCGCTCTCCGAGCGAAGAGCCCGGTCCCAGATGCGCGTCCCGGACGTGCGCTCCCGGGCCCACGAATGCCGGCCCCTCGACGGTTGCGTGCGCGTGCACCACGGCGCCCGCCTCGACGATGACCGGTCCTTCGCGGCAGTCGAGCAGCGCGCAGGGCTCCACCTGTGCGTCATCGGCAACAAACAGGTCGTCCTCGCTGCCCAGAACGGCGACGCCGGGGCCCGGCTCCGCGCCGGTTCGGGCCGCGTAAGCGGTCTGCCAGTCGCGTGCTATCTGGTCTGCGTTGTGATGCACGAGGTCCCACGGGGAGCGCACCAGCAGGTCCTCCCCCTCGCCGGTGCCGAACCGGTCCAGGGCGCCGGCGGCGAGCTGGCGCGCGGAATCTGCTGCCATCTCTGCGACGGTGTCAGCCCGGAGGAAGGCCCAGATGAACGCCCCGTCCGCCGTTGCGGCGGCTTGCTGCTGCTCCAGGTAGCTCTCCGGCAGGCCGGTGAGGATGGCGGCTGCGCTGACCAGCAGCACGTCGTCGTCCGGCACCAGGCGCTCGGGGTTGTTGAGCGCCCCCGTGCCGAAGGCGTCGGCGGCCACCTCGGCCAGTTCCGGTCGCACTTCCAGGTGCAGTTCGCTGTCGGGGAACAGCTCCTGGACCTTCTGGCGTAGCGTGAAGGCGCCGCAGAGCAGTTCGAAGACGGGCCGGAGGCAGACCAGGGGCAGGAAACCGGCCGCAGAATCGTCCTCGAATACGACGGCTTTCATGTGCGCAGCGCCTCCCGGAGTTGGTGGTGAGATCGGTCGGAGGCCCGCACACCATCGTGCCCACAGAATGCTCACGAGTCAAGCGAGGCGCACCGACGGCGCATCAGGACGGGGAAGGTGAGGCCGGGAGTGCGGCTGCCTCAGTAGGCGTAACGGTAGGGAGGCAGGCCGTCCTCGTAGAGAATAGTGGGTTCGTCCAATCCGAGGACCCAGTCCACGTCGTCGGGAAGGCGGCTCAGGTCCGCCCTGGCGACGCGCAGACGCCGAGCGTTCTTCTGCGGTGTGAAGTACCCGCAACCGGTGGACAAGATGAGCGCCGCTACGGCAAGCAGGCACAGGAATATGGCGAGGCAACGCTTGGCCATCAGTTCGTTCTCCCCAGTAACGTGGACCAATCCTCTCAGCATCCGTCAAATATAGTCAGTGGCCCATCCGATGTCAACCGAAAAAGGCCCTCCCGGCCGTCCGGGCGGTTCGTCTTGACTGGGACCGGCGACCAGTTACAATGCGGGCCGGCGTCGAAGTCGAACTTGTGGCGGGAGCCTGGCAGATGGGGCACAACAGCGCCGTGGGCGTGATAGGCGGCAGCGGCCTCTACAGCATGCCCACCGTGGAAGTGGTGGACGAGGTGGAACTGGAGACGCCCTTTGGTCCTCCATCGGACCGGTACGTGGTGGGCGGTCTGCACGGGCGGCGAGTGGTGTTTCTGCCCCGACATGGGCGCAATCACAGCCTGCTTCCGAGCGAGCTGAACTTCCGCGCGAACATCTGGGGTTTCAAGAAGCTGGGAGTGGGCCGCATCGTAAGCGTCTCCGCCGTCGGCAGCATGAAGGAGCAGATCGAACCGCTGCACATCGTGCTGCCCGACCAATTCATAGACCGCACGCGCCGGCGGGTGGAGACTTTCTTCGGCGAAGGTGCAGTGGCGCACGTGTCCCTGGCGGACCCCGTCTGCCCCGAGCTGCGTGCGGCCCTGCAGCAGGCCGTCGAGTCCAGCGGTGCCGAGTGCTGGCCGGACGGCACCTACCTGTGCATGGAGGGGCCGGGGTTCTCCACCCGGGCGGAGTCCCATCTCTACCGCTCCTGGGGGGTCAGCGTGATCGGCATGACCAACCTGCCGGAGGCGAAGCTTGCCCGTGAGGCGGAGATGTGCTACGCTACGGTGGCGTTGGTGACAGACTACGACTGCTGGCATGAGGCCGAAGAGGCTGTCTCCGGGGAGATGGTGCTGGAGAACCTGCAGAAGAACGCCAGCACGGCCCAACGGGCTCTGGGGGCGCTGATGTCCGTCCTGCCGGAGCAGCGGTCCTGTGACTGCGGGCAGGCTCTGGCAAGGTCGCTGGTGACACCGCCCGAGCAGATTCCCGCACAGACCAGGCGGAAGCTGGACATCATCATCGGCAAGTATGTAGAATAGCCCTGACCGGGCGGGCCGAGGAGTTCTGCTGGAGACAGGCTAAATGGCAGGCGAAATCGTCATCAAGTGCGACAAGTGCGGGCGGAAGCTGGTTGCCAACGGCGAGTTCATGGGCCGGAAGGGCCGTTGCCCAAACTGCGGCGCTGTCATCCGGCTCCAGCGTGGCGACCGGGGCCGCCTCGACGGCAGCGAGCAGCAGGTGGTGGCCGTGGAGGAGATCCAGACCGCACCCGACGCGCTGCTGCGCATCCTGAAGCAGAACGACGTGGCCGTCGTGCGTTTCGCCACTTCGCGCATCCTGGACCAGTCCAACGTCCAGCAGCTGGGCGACGAACTGGACGACCTGCTCGACCAGTACGACCTGGCCAAGGTCGTGCTCAACTTCGAGAACGTCAGCTACATGAGCAGCGCCGTCATGGGCAAGCTGGTCAGCCTGCTGAAGAGGATGCAGGCGGCCGGCGGCGAGCTGAAGCTGTGCAGCATAGAGGACAGCATCTACGAGATATTCGAGATCATGCGCTTCGACAAGATGTTCGATATTTACAAGAGCGAAGACGAAGCGGTAGTGGCTATGATGGAATAATGTCATGACGCCCGACCACCCGGACGCCGAGCGGCGCTCCTACACGACGTTCGGCTGGGAAGGCATCACCCTGACGGTTCCCGCCGACTGGATTCTGCTGGCCACACACGGCAAGCGCCAGGACGGGTACGTGCGCCTGGGTGACGGGCAGCAGGCTCGCCTGGAGCTGCGCTGGGAGCAGACTGGCTCCCGCGCCGCGCCGGCCGTCACCGTGAACTCCTACGTGGGCAAGCTGCGCAAGACGGCCCGCAAGGCCGGCCTGGAGCTGACCGTGCAGAGGGACCTGGGCCTGGCCTCGCCGGTCGGCAAGCAGGTCGAGTGCTACCGCTGGGTGGGCGAGCGCCAGGGGCTGGCCATGTTGAGCCGTTGCGGGGAGTGCGGCCGCAGCGTCCACGTGCAACTGCTGGGCCGGCCGCAGGAGCAGCTCAAGAGCCTGGCGCGCACCGTGTTTGCCTCCCTGCAGGACCACCCGGAGGACAGCGCAGAGCTGTGGAAGTTCTACGACGTGGAGTTCCGCGTGCCCGGCCCGCTGCCGTTGCGCACCCGCGACCTGCGGGCCGGCTGCGTGCGCATGGTTTTCGGCGGGCGGAGGGAGCGTTTGGAATTCATCCGGGCGAGCCTTGCCCGGCTGGTGCTGGCCGACCAGGATTTGGAGGAATGGTTCCGCAGTTTCTACTCCGCCAGGCTGAGGGGGCGCGCATTCCACGTGGAAGACGCGCGCCTGAAGGGCCATCCCGGGCTCCGGGTGGAGGGCCGCGTCGGCTGGCTGGCCAATCCCCTGGGCCTGCTGGGCTGGCGGCGATCGCTGCGGGCGGCGTGCTGGCACTGCACCGAGACCAATCGTCTGATGATCTGTGCATTCGAAGGGCGGCGGCCGATAAGCGACGTCTTCCAGCCCGCCCTGGATAGCTTCGCCTGTTGCTGAGCGGGACATGCGCCTTCTCCGACGCAGGAAACCCGGTCTGCCCGACCTGACCAGGGAGCAGTCTCTGGGCGCCCGGCCGGTGCTGAACCGGCTGGTGAAGGTTGAGCGCAGCGAGGACGGCAATGTCATCCTGCAAATTCCGCGGCGCGACAGCGCCCTGGCACGGCTGTTGGCGAAGGTCTTCAAGATGAGCCCCTACAGGCAGCTCGCCCTTGACGAGATAGGGACCTTCGTGTTGGAGCTCTGCGACGGCGAGCACACGGTCCGGCAGATAGTTGATAAGCTGGCCGAAACCTATACACTAAGCCGTAGGGAAGCGGAGCTCTCCCTGGGGGAGTTCCTGCGGATGCTGGCACGCCGCTCGCTGATCGGCCTGGTGGTCGAGGAGAAGTAGCCAGACCCACTCTCACGGACGCGGAGGTTCCGGTGGCTCAGTCGCGCGACGGTTCCACCCCATCCCGCCAGAGAATCGGTCGCCAGATAGTCCTGCCCCTCAGCAAAGCGTTCGAGATAGCCTGGAAGGGCATTCGCATCCGTCTGTGGCGCTCGTTGATCACCATGAGCGGCATCGTGCTTGCCATCGCCTTCCTGACTTCCGTGTGGACTTCCGGGGCATTCACCGATGCCTTACGGCGGGTCGAGCAGGACGACGCCCTCTACCCTCTGGTGCAGGGCGTGCTGGAGGCGGAGGCCATTGCCGCGGGCGGCGTTGCCGTGCGCTGCGCCGTGGTCGAGGGCAGCAACCGCACGGTGCGGGCCGGGATCACCCCCGGCGGCGCCATCCGAAGCGCCCTGGACGCCATGCGGATGTTCCGCGCGGAACTCATCCCTCCGGACGCGGACGCCGTCCTGGAGGTGGTGCGCGCCCGGGAGGAGGTCCGCCCGGATGCGCTCATACTGGTCGGGCCGCCGCAGTCCGCCGCACAGCCGCCGGTGGCTGACGCGCTGCGCAGTTTCGTGGAGACCGGGGGTTTCCTCTGCATCTACGGAGCGGTGGGGCCCGCGGTTGATGGCCCCGGTTCCGCCCTTGCCGAGTTGCTGCCCGCCGTTGCGGGCGAGGAGACGTTCACGGTTCGCGGGCCGGAGGTGAGCGAGGTACAGCGCCTGGGCGCGCTCTGGGCCCAGCAGCCGGCCACCGAGTTTCGCGCCACCTCAGGCAAGCCGGACGCAGAGGAGCTGGCTCGCACCGACAACGGCACCGTCCTGTGGCAGCGCCGCATGGGCAAGGGCCTCATCGTCTGGTATCCGTTGGCCGAAGGCTCCATGGCGGCGCCCGATCACCTGTCATGGCTCCTGCGCGGTCGCCGGGTGGAGGAGACCGAGCAGGCGGACGCGCGCTCCAGCCTGATGGCCCGGCTGATTGCGTACGGGTGCCGGGAGCAGTTCGCCGGGCAGGACGTGGACATGCGCGGGATCTGGCTGGTGGGACTCAGCCTGCTGGTCTGCGTGGTGGGCATCACCAACGCCATGCTCATGAGCGTGACGGAGCGCTTCCGGGAGATAGGCACGATGAAGTGCCTGGGTGCGCTGGACAAGTTCATCGTGAAGCTGTTCCTGATTGAGTCGTCCCTGCAGGGGGTGGCCGGTTCGGTGGCCGGGGCGGCCATCGGTCTGCTGCTGGCGTTTCTGCGTTCGCTCTTCGCCTTCCACGCGACGGATCCGGAGACAGGGGACAGCTACTGGCTGGCCGTTCGCTACTTCCCGGCGGCCGACCTGGTGGGCTGGTTGTTGGTGGCGCTGGTAACCGGTGTTCTGCTGACCATAGTGGCGGCCATATATCCCGCTATCCGTGCGGCGCGGATGGAGCCGGTTCAGGCCATGCGTGTCGAGGCATGAGAACCGAAGGAGGCCCGAGCCGTGTCTGAACTCGCAACACAGGCATTCGAGACCGAGCAAGAGGACGAGCAGCCCGTGGTGGTCCGGACGAAGGACGTCCGGAAGGTCTACCACATGGGCAACGTGGAGGTCCATGCGCTGAAGGGCATCAGCCTGGAGATCGCCTCGGGCGAGTACATCAGCATCATGGGCCCCAGCGGCAGCGGCAAGACGACGCTGTTCAACATGATCGGCGCCCTGGACAAGCCCACCGGCGGCCAGGTTTACATTGACGAGGTGGACGTGGCACAGCTCGACGCCTACGAGTTGGCCTGGCTGCGATGCAGGAAGGTGGGCTACATCTTCCAGACGTTCAACCTGATACCCGTGATGAGCGCGCTGGAGAACGTCACCCTGCCGATGACCTTCGCCGGCCTGACCACCGACGAGGCGCGCGACAAGGGCATGGACCTGCTGGACCAGGTGGGCCTGGCCGAGCGCTACGACCACAAGCCCTTCGAGCTGTCCGGCGGTCAGCAGCAGCGTGTCGCCATCGCCCGCGCCATGGCAAACAGCCCCAGCATTATCCTGGACGAGGCGCCCACCG
>CAYFVS010000291.1:0-5998 GCA_964346565.1 uncultured candidatus Brocadiaceae bacterium
GGCCGGATGCCTCCAGCTCGCGCCTCGACTCCTCGGCCAGCTGCTTCTGCTGTTCGTTGTGGTAGAAGATCGCCGACCTGTACTGGGGGCCCCTGTCCACGAACTGTCCCCCGGGGTCCGTCGGGTCGATCTGTCGCCAGAACACCTTCAGCAACTGCGCGTATGTGATGCGCGACGGGTCGTAGGTGATCCGCACGACCTCGACGTGCCCCTTCGCCGCGTAGTCATCGTACGTGGGATCCTTGCCGGTGCCCCCCGCGTATCCCGAAACGGCCTCCGACACGCCCTCAAGCTTCTCGAAGGGCGGCTCCATGCACCAGAAGCAGCCCCCCGCAAACGTCGCCTTCTCCATGGCCGTAACCCCCTGCACCTTGGCCACTTCGGCCTCCGGCTCGCTGCCCTGCCCTCCGCAACCCGGCAGTACCGTGAGCGCCACAAGGAGCGCTACACCCGTTAGAATGCGTCTCATCCCCATGACAGGCCCCCTTCGCCAGTCCGGCCACCGGTCCACAGTGCGGTCAGGTGAGCTCCCGACAGAGCGTGCCCCCACGACCGCTCAACGGATCTGGTGTCTTCAGGACAGCAAGCTGTGCGACAGGTTCGTCACGCCCCCGCCTGCCGCCAGGGTGCGGTTTCCCCCTTCTCTCCTTCACACGGATTATACCCCACCGAACGCGGCCTGTCCATTGACGTGCCCGCCCGGGACCGCTCGCAACGCTTGACCGCCGGAGTACTCCGGCCACAATGTGAATCATGCACGGGAAGCCCCTGGCGAGAGCACTCCTCTGGGCCAACGCAGCCGTCCTGATCGCCGCTGCGGTTTACTTCCTCCTGCTTCCTGCAGGGACGGTGGTCTGGCACCTGACGGACCCCCACATCCGAGAACCCGGCATGCCGCGCGTCGCCGTGCGGCTGTTCACGAAGCTGACTCCCAGGTACAGACTTTGGGCTGAGGAGCGTCTCCGCTCGCGTCGCGCGGCCGACCTCAGCCTCGAGGATATCTCCGGAACGGAGTGGCCGCTATTCGGCAGCGTGTTCTACCTGTGGTCGGTTGAGTCGCTGCAGGATGCCTGGTCGCGCGACAACGGCCTGATGCTGGTCGCGCCCAGCTCAGCCATTGGCCCCAGCGCCGGCGCCTGCCGGCCGACAGGGAGTACAGGACGGCCACGGGCGCATTCTGTCGGTGTCGTGGCGCAGCACCTTCCCCTTTGCGACGCATCGTGGCAACGGCTACCATACGGCCCTTCCCTGCCGCGGAGGGAGCCCGGCAGTGAGACAGATTGCCGACAACGTCTCCATACGCGCCGTCACCTCCGGGCCGAAGCACCACTTCTTCGGATACTACGACAGGACGCCGTGGAGCGCGTCCGGGCGCTACATGCTGGGCATGGAGACAGGCTTCATGGGCCGCCCGCCCCGGCCCGGCGAGACGGCCACCGTGGGGCTGATAGACACCGCCGAGGGCGACGCCTGGGAGCCACTGGCAGAGACGAGCGCCTGGCACTGGCAACTCGGCGCCATGCTCCAATGGATGCCCCCCGTGCCGGAGCGACACATCATCTACAACGACCGGCGCGAGGGCCGGTTCGTCTGCGTCGTACGTGATGCATTCGGCGAACAGGAGCGGGTCCTGCCCCGCCCCGTCTATGCCCTGAGCCCGGACGGCAGGTGGGCCCTGTCGCTGAACTTCGCCCGGCTGGCCGAGATGCGCCCCGGTTACGGTTACAACGGCCTGGCCGACCCCTGGGGCGGCCATCGGCATCCCGCGGAGGACGGCGTCTGGCACATGGACCTGGACAGCGGCGACTGCCGGCTTGTCCTGTCGCTGGAACAGGCGTCCCGCCTTCGCCCCAAACCGAGCATGCCATCCGCCGTCCACTGGTTCAACCACGTGCAGATCAGCCCCGCCGGCGCTCGCTTCGCCGTCCTGCACCGGTGGAAGACGCCTGGCCGCGACGGGTGGGAGACGCGGATGCTCGCCGCCGCGCCCGACGGCTCCGACCTGCGCATCGTGGCCGACGACGGGAAGGTCAGCCACTACGACTGGCGGGACGACGGCAGCATACTCGTCTGGTGCCGCCAGCGAGAGCTGGGCGAGCGATACTTCCTGTTCGACCTGGCCGAGGGCACCCGGCGGAACGTCGGCGAAGGCGTCCTGGACCGGGACGGGCACTGCTCCTGGTCGCCCGACCGCCGCTGGATACTGACCGACACCTACCCGGACGAGGAGCGGATGCGCACGCTCATCCTCTACAATCCGGGGGAGCGGCGCCGTGTGGACGTTGGCCGCTTCCACGCGCCGCCCGAACTGGTGGGGCCGGTCCGCTGCGACCTGCACCCGCGCTGGAGCCGCGATGGGCACCGCGTCTGCGTTGACTCAGCCCATGAGGGGACGCGGCAGATGTACGTGCCGGACATCAGTGCCATCCTTGCGGGATGAGGTGAATCCGATGGCCGAGCCATCTCTGCGCCTGGTCGAGCCCAACGAGGGGCTGCGGGACGCCTTCCTGGAGATGGCGCGGGACTGGCAACAGGCAGGTGAGGACCGCTACGCGGCGGCGCTGGAGGACTTCCCGGCCTACCTGCGCCGGCTGCGGGACTACGCCCGCGGTATTGGCCTGAAGCCCGGCCACGTACCCGAGACTACCTACTGGCTGCTGCGCGGCGAGGAGACCATCGTGGGAGTAGGCCGGCTTCGCCATCGGCTGACACTGGCGTTGCGCGAACTCGGGGGACACATCGGGTACGACATCCGACCCTCCGAGCGCCGCAAAGGCTACGGCACCGCGCTGCTGGGCCTGACTCTCCGGGAGGCCCGGGCGCGCGGGCTGCGGCGCGTCCTGCTCACATGCGACGACGACAACGTGGCCTCTGCGCGGATCATCGAGAAGAACGGCGGCGTGCTGGCAGACCGGGTGCGTCCCGCCGGCCACGACGAGCTGTGGCGCCGCTACTGGATAGACCTCGGCGCTGACCAGTAGCCACTTCCCCGTCAAATGGGCCGCCGGCGCACGTCAATGCCCGGGCCGCTGACCCACCGGGACTCATCGGAGGCGAAGAAGACCGACGCCTCGGCGATGTCCTCCGGCCGGAGCAGCTTCGAGCGATCCTCGTCGGGGAAGTTGGCGCGCCGACGGTCGGTGTCGGTGGGACCGGGGCAGATGACATTGCAGCGGATGCCGTGCGGGCGGCCCTCCTTCGCCAGTGCGTCCGCCAGGCCCATCAGGCCGAACTTGCTGGCGCAGTAGGCGGTCCAGCCGGCGTCCGCCCGGCGGCCCGAGCCACTGGAGATCATGATGATGCTCCCGCCGCCGGCCTCCTTCATGTGCGGCCAGACGGCGCGGGTCACGTTGTAGACCCCGATCAGGTTGACCTCAATCATGCGCACCCACTCCTCGGGCGGCATCCGGTCAATGTCCCCCAGGCTGGCGGTGCCCGCCGAGTTGACCAGCACGTCCACCCGCCCCAGGGCCCCGACTGCCTGCGCCACCGCCGCCTCCACGGCCGGCCGGTCGGTCACGTCGGCCCGGACGGCGACGACGTGCGCGTCGGGCAAAGCCTCCTCCAGCCGCGCGACCGCCCGGTCCAGGTTTGCCCGGTTGCGACTGAGCAGGCCGACGCCCGCCCCCTCGCGCGCATAGCGTTCGGCGATGGCGTAGCCGATGCCGCGGCTGCCTCCCGTGATCAGCGCCCTCTTGCCGGCCAGTCGCTCGCACATGGTTCACTCCTCGCGCAACTGGCAACCTGTTGAGGAACTGGGCTCGACAGCGCCGCGCTCCCAACGCGACCAGATCCAGCTCCTCAACAGGCTGCTACAGATCCGTCGGAGCCCCGGCGGCCAGGTAGCCGCCGTCAACGGCCAGGACAGCTCCGGTGATCCACGAGGCATCATCGGAGGCGAGAAAGGCCACGGCGGCCGCGACCTCCTCCGGCCGACCCAGGCGACCCATGGGGTGGGCGTCCGCCACCTTCGCGCGGCGCTGCGGGTCGTCCAGCACAACGGCGTTGATGGGAGTGGGCACCCAGCCGGGACATACGCAGTTGACGCGGATACCTTCCCGGGCATGGGCGACGGCCATACTGCGCGTCAGGTTGACCACTCCCCCTTTGGCGGCACAGAAGGCAGCTCCGCCCCGGCCCTGCATCCCGCCGATGGAACTGACCGTCACGATGGCACCCCGCCCTCCCCTGCGCATCTGCTGCAGGGCGTACTTGCAGGACAGGAACACGCCTTTCAGGTCCAGGCGCAGCACCCGGTCCCACTGCTCCTCTGATATGTCAGCAGCACTGCCGCCGGCGCCCACTCCCGCAGCGGGGAAAAGCACGTGCAGACAGCCGAACGCCTCGACCGTCTCGGCCACCATCCGTTCCGCGTCCTCGGCACGGGTCACATCGGCCTCGACGAACAGCGACCGCACGCCCTCCTCCTCGACCAGGCGGCACGTCTCCGGACCGGTCTCCCGGTTGATGTCCGCCACGGCAACGCCGGCGCCTTCGGCGGCAAGCCGCAGAGCGGTCGCCCTGCCCAGGCCCGAGCCGCCTCCCGTTACCAGGGCCACCTGCCCTTCGAACCTCCTCAACTCCGGCATCGGTCTGTCCCCTCAGAGGACCCCGAACGGCCACATCAGCCGCGGTTCAGCCACAGGTCCACGCGCGAGAGCGGCGAGTATGGCTTGCCCACGATGGAGGGAAGCTCGGCGCCGGGGATCATGCCCACTTTCGCGTGGTGGGTCGGCCGGCCCCGGTCCACCAGCAATTCCTGGAACGTGCCGTCGCCGCGGTTCCGGTAGATGAGCAGCTTCGAGTCCGGGAAGCCGTCCAGTCCCATCTCGCCCACGAAGATGTCGAGCCGCCCGTCGCCATCCATGTCGGCCACCTGCAAGGAGTGGGGGTGGAACAGGTCGTCACGCAGCAGGTGCATCTCCCAGTCGGGGCAGCCGGAGAACCAGGCCAGCCGGGCCGGGTCGCTCTCCCCCTCGCTGAGCACGACCTCCGGCCGGCCGTCACCGTCCAGGTCGCCCACGGCGACGCAGGTCAGCACGAAGTCCGGCGCTATGGGATGGCGCGTCCAGCTTTCGCCCTGCCGCTTGAACCAGCAGGGGCCGGCGACGATCTCCATCTCCCCGTCGCCGTCCAGGTCGGCGATGGCGACCCCCTCGACCTCCAGCCCCTCGCAGACGGTGTGGCGGCACTCAATCGGCCAGGGGCTCACGCGCGGGTCGTCCGGGACGTCGTAGTAGACGACCATCTCGCTCTGCTGGCTGAGCACTACGATCTCGTCCTGGCCATCGCCGTCCACGTCGCCGACGGCCTGGTCGTGGAACTTCAACAGGCCGTCCTCAACCAGCCGCATGGGCCAGTCGGTGAAAGGCGGCCCGGGGTTCTCGAACCAGTAGAGTTCGCTGCCGCCCCAGTCGTTGCCGGCCACCAGGTCGAGTCGGCCGTTACCGGTGATGTCAAGGGTCACGCCGCCGGCCTCAAAGCGTGCGGTGCCGATGGTGTGGCGCTGCCAGTGGGGCGCCTCGTACCAGACGATGTTACCTTCGCCTTTCTTGCCCCCGATGATGATGTCATTCAGGCCGTCGCCGTTGACGTCGGCGATCAGGCATACGTCGTTCTCCGTGCCGGCCGGCTCAGGGTCAACGCAGACGTATTCGAACTCCACTTGGCGCCCTCCCCAGGTTAGTGCGTTAAGCTTCCGGCTGGAAGGCTACCAGCCGAGTGCCCCTGCGTCAACCGGCGGCTTTCCCTGCGCCGTTGATGTCCGGGCGCCGGCTGGCCTATGATGCGTCTCCCGGCAGGAGGGAGGCAGACGGTGGACTACCAGCACCACATGATCGTCCGGCAGGAGCACCTGAACCAGTATGGCAACCTGTTCGGCGGGCGGGTGCTGGCGGTCATAGACGAGCTGGCCTTCATCGCCTGCGCGCGCACCTACCCCGGGCGGAACTTCGTGACCCGCGCCGTCCGGGACGCCGAGTTCACCGCCCCCGCCCAC
>CAYFVS010000292.1:0-13685 GCA_964346565.1 uncultured candidatus Brocadiaceae bacterium
AGCTTCATGGTGGGTGATTTCGACCTGTCAGCGGTCATCAAGGAGATGCGTCACCTGTTGGAGGCCGCCGTCTCCGAGCACGTCACGCTGCGACTGGACCTGGCGGAGAACCTGCCGTCCATCGAGGGCGACCCGGTCCAGGTCAAGCAGATCGCCATGAACCTGGTCACCAACGCCTCCGAAGCCATCGGCGAGGAGAGTGGGGTGGTCACCCTGGTCACCGAACTGGTGCAGCCCTCCGGGGATTACTTCGAGGACGTATTCCTGCGCCAGCGGACCGACGCCGAGCAGTACGTGGCGCTCCGGGTCTCGGACACCGGTTGCGGCATGGACGAGAAGATGAGGGTCCAGGTGTTCGACCCGTTCTTCACCACCAAGTTCAGCGGACGGGGGCTGGGGCTGGCCGCTGTGTTGGGCATCGTGCGCGCCCACGGGGGCTCCCTGAAGGTGGACAGCATAGTGGGAGAGGGCACCACGTTCGAAATCCTGTTCCCCGGCGCCGGCGCCCTGGGCCTCAAGCAGGAGCCCGATCAGCAGGCGCCCCGCAAACTGACTGAGGAAGGCGGCACCGTCGTGGTCGTGGACGACGAAGAGACGGTCCGGACGGTGGCCAGCCGAATGCTGGAGCAGATGGGGTTCGAGGCAGAGGCCGTCTCCTGCGGGGAAACCGCCGTGCGGCTGCTGCGGGAGGGCGACCGCCAGGTGGTGGCCGCCCTGTTGGACCTGACCATGCCGCGCATGGACGGATGGCAAACCATGGATGAGCTGCGGCAGGTGCACCCCGGGCTGCCCGTGGTGCTGTGCAGTGCTTACGGCCGCCAGGCGGCGGGCGGCGACCTGAGCGAGGACCCCAACGTGACCTTCATGCAGAAGCCCTTCTCGCCGGACAAGCTGCGCCGAGCCCTGGCCCGCGTGCTCAGCAACGATGACGCCCCGAACAGATGAGCACGCCTCCTGCCAGTGGAAGCCCTGTCCCTGTCTGTTGCACAGGTGCTGGAAGGTCCACTGCCGGGGAGACCGCGCCTCCGCAGCCAGGGCGAGACCTCGCACGGACGCCCTGGCATTGACAGCGGGGGCGGTTTCCACTAAAAAAGCTGTTCTGGGGTATGCGACTGACGCTGAGAGCCGCATTGGGGTTCTGGGGCGTTTGCGTTTGGGGGTGTCGCCATGAGAGCTGTGATACTGGCTGCTGGGGGCTTCGAGGATAGCGAACTGCTCTGCCCGCTCTACCGCCTGAAGGAAGAGGGCATCGAGGTGACGGTGGCCGGTCCGCAGGCCGGCACCATCACCGGGAAGCACGGCTATACCGTCGAGGCCGACGCCGCGTTCTCGGACACAGCGGCCGAGGATTACGACCTGCTGGTGCTGCCGGGCGGCCAGGGGCCGGAGACTGTGCGCCTGGACCAGGACGCCGTCGGGCTGACCCGCCGGATGATGGGCGCGGGCAAGCCGGTCGCCGCCATCTGCCACGGGGCGCAGGTGCTGATCTCCGCCGGCGTGCTGGAGGGCCGCCGCGCCACCTGCTGGCAGGGCATCCGGGACGACCTGAAAGCGGCGGGCGCTCACTACGAGGACTCCGAGGTGGTGGTGGACGGCAACCTGGTGACCAGCCGCTGCCCGAGCGACCTGCCGGCCTTCTGCCGGGAGGTCATGAAGGCTGTAGCAAGATAGGCACCACCGCCAGCGGGGCCGTGCGCAACGGTGCGGCTCCCGCACAGTGGAAGGAAGGAGCGACAGATGCCGGAGTTCGTCAACCCGTTCAGCGGGACAGTGCCGGACCGGAAGCTGACCAGGGAGGAGCTGATCCGTGCCATCCGGCTCAACATCGCGGCCGAGCACGAGGCGGTGCATCTCTACGTGGCCCATGCGGACGCTACCGATCATCCGCTGGCGAAGAAGGTGCTCACCGACGTCGCCGACGAGGAGCGCGAGCACGTGGGCGAGTTCCAGCGCCTGCTGAGCATACTGGCGCCGGACGAGGACGAGCTGGTGGCCCACGGCGCGGCCGAAGTCAACGAGATGGCCGCCGACCTGGGTGAGGCAGAAGAGGAGCCGGAGGAAGGCGAACAAGACGAAGACGTGCCCACCGTGGGGGATCTGAAGGAGTAGCATCGTACGCTCGCTTCGGCCGCGATGCGGGGGCAGTTCCAGAAAGGGGGGGCTAAGCAATGTCCAGCCATCACCTGGCTCGCGAGGACGCACCGTTCGGGGACGACGTTTGGGAGCGCATTGACAGCACGGCCGTCGAGACCGCCAAGGGGCAGTTGAGCACGCGTCGGATGCTGCACGTGGAGGGTCCATACGGGCTGGGGCTGAAGTCCATGCCGGGACCCGACGAAACTGTGCACGATGAGGAGGAGATGGCTGCCGCCGTCTCGGCCTCCTGCCTGGTGCCGGTGGCCGCCATCCGGAAGGGGTTCACCATACCCGTCCGCGACATAGCGGCCTACGAGCGGACGGGGGTGCCGTTCGCCGTGCCTCAGGTGGCTCACGCAGCCATCGCCTGCGCCCGCCGGGAGGACCAGATTCTGCTTCACGGCCTGGACGCCCTCGGCCTCGCCGGCCTGCTCACCATGGATGGCTCAGCGGCTGTGGAGCTGGGCGAGTGGACCGAGCCGGGGTCGGCAATGGAGGACCTG
This sequence comes from uncultured candidatus Brocadiaceae bacterium, assembly GCA_964346565.1. Taxonomy (GTDB): domain Bacteria; phylum Planctomycetota; class Brocadiia; order SM23-32; family SM23-32; genus JAWOCH01. The sequence continues at coordinate 2,640 of CAYFVS010000292.1, forward strand.
ATCCGGGCCGCCACGGCGCTGGACAAGGCCGGCTTCCACGGGCCCTACGCGCTCGGCCTCGCCCCGCAGCGCTATAACCTGCTGTTTCGGCGCTACCAGCAGGGCAACATGGTGGAGATCGAGCACGTGCGCAACCTGGTGACCGAAGGAGTGGTCAAGGTGCCCGCGCTCGACTCCGGAGGCGTGATGATTGCGTCCGGTCGCCAGTTCGCCACCATCGCTCTGGGACAGGACCTGAGCGTCGGGTTCATCGGCCCGGCGGACGGCGGCTACGAGTTCGACCTGTCGGAGAGCGTGGCGTTGCGCGTGGCGCACCCGGGCTGCATCTGCGTTCTTCAGTAGTAGGGACAGAAGCCGCTGTGCCGACCGACATGTGCCCCCGGTGCCGTACCGAAAGGGACCTTCGCGTGACGCTCTCGCGCGCGGCGGTCACCGATCCGGACGGGACCACCAGGGAAGTGGTCGTCCGTACCTACCACTGCGCGACCTGCCATTGCTTCGTGCGGAGCGAACGGGTCCCTGCCGCGGAGCAGCAGGCCGACCATTGAGTGAGCCGACCACCGCAAGCGGCGCGCTCACTCGCCGGAGCGGGGAGCGAATGTGCCCGTGTAGATGGGGCCGCGCGCCAACGAACGGGCGCTTTGCCCGCGAAGCTCGTGCAGGCCCGCTTCTCCCATCAGGCGCCGGATCTCCTCCGGCTGGATGCCGTGGCTCTCCCTGGTGGGTTCGCGAATGAACAGGCGGCCGTCCGCCTTGAGTGCGCTGGCGAGGGCCTGGAGTGTCGGGGCGCGGGCCTCCGGCTCGACATCGTGCAGCGTGAAGTGTATGACGGCGGCGTCGAACGCGCGCTGCGGCAGGCCGAGCCGGGCTGCGTCTCCCACCTGGAAGGCCACGTTGTCCAGGCCGCGGAGCCGCCTCCGGGCGACCGCCATCCAGGTGGCCGACAGGTCTACGCAGGTCAGCCGGCCCCCGCCGCCCAGGCAGCGGGCAAGATGGCGAGAGAGCGCGCCCGACCCCGAACCGAGCTCCACCACTCTCTCGTCGCCGCGCAGGCCCAGGCTCTCCGCGTAGGCCCGGTACCAGGGGCTCAGCAGGTAGTGCTCGACCAGGCCGTGCAGGAAGACCTCAATGCGACTCGGATTCTCGAAGGCCACTGCCTCCCTCCGAGTACGCGACGGCAACGCTCAGAGCTGTTGGCCCAACATCTCTGCGGTGGTCTCACCCTCGGCCACCTTCACCACCGGGCCGCTCATGGTGATGGCGTAGTCCGGGCCGATGCGGATGCGCAGTCGGCCGCCGGGCATGTGCACGGTCACGTCCTCGTCGCACAGGCCCAATCGGTGGGCCACGGCGGCGGACGCACTGGCGCTGCTGCCGCTGGCCAGAGTGTAGCCCGCCCCCCGCTCCCAGATCTCGATGCGGACGTTGCCCCGGTCCATCACCTCCATGAACTGCACGTTGGTGCGGTTGGGGAAGCGGGCGTCGGTCTCGACGTGCGGTCCCAGGCTACGGGCTTCCGCCGTCGAAACCCGCTCGACCGGGATGACGCAGTGCGGGTTGCCGACCGTGGCCGCGCAGAAGGTCACCATGCGGCCCTCGACATCCATCTGCTCGTTGATGACCTCCCGCGGGGGACCCTCGACGGGGATGTCCTCGCTGTGGAAGCTCACCTTGCCCATCTGGACGGTCACGCTGCGGCCGTCATCTCTGACCCGGGCCTCGATGGGGCCGCCGGCGGTCTCGACGGTGAACGGCTTCTCCCCCACCGCGCCCTGCTCCCACAGATGACGGGCGAAAATGCGCAGCCCGTTGCCGCTCTTCTCCGCCTCGCTGCCGTCGGGGTTGAAGATGCGCACGCCGAAGTCATGCCCCTCCGAAGGCAGCGGTCCGAGCAGGATACCGTCCGACCCCACGCCGTAGTGCCGGTGGCAGATGAGTCGGATCTGATCCTCGGTCAGCCCGCCGCCGGTCTCAGCCGGGTCCAGCACGATGTAGTCATTGCCCAGTCCGTGGTACTTCGCGAATCTCACTGGTGGGTCCTCACGTGCGGAAACAGCCTGCGATGGCGCGCGTCATACCGTCTTCGCCGCTGCACAGGGTGCCGTGTCTCGCCGCCGTTTTCAACTGCCGACCGTCCCGGCATCAGAACATGAGCCGGATGCAGTTGCCGGAGATGTAACGGGCGGCGTCGGTGCAGAGGAAGGCGACGATCTCGGCCACGTCGTGGCAGGTGACGGCGGAGCGCTTGTGCCACTCGTCAAGGTCGCCCCGGGCGGCCGCGAGGGCGTCCTCGAACTCCATGTGCTCGGTCGGGCCGGGGGCGATGCAGTTGACCGTAATGCCGCGGCCGAACTCCGGCAGGCCGAGGGCGCGCGTCATCCAGGCGCGGGCGGCCTTCCCCAGGCAGTAGTCGGGCGCCAGGCCGGCGGTGTCCTTCATCTCCGCCGCGTCGGCCATGCCCATGTGCACGATGCGCCCCCAGCGGCGCTTGCGCATGGCCGGCACGACCTGCTGCATGGTCAGCAGGGCGCCGTCTACCTCCGCCGTCAGCACCTCCCGCCAGTGGTCGAGGGGAAGTTCGGTGTAGCCGCGCGGCTCCCACCCGCCGCCGGCGTTGTTGACCAGAATGTCCACCTGGCCGAACTCCTGTCGGGCGGCGTCCACCATGGCCTCCACATGCTCCGGGTCGCGCGTGTCGGCGGGCTCGATGATGGCGGCTCCCCCCAGGTCCTCGACAGCGGCGGCGATCCGCTCAGCGTGCTCCTGGACGGCCTTCAGCTCCTTCTTCGTGCGGCGGTGGGTGCCGTAGTTCAGGACGATGTTCGCCCCTTCGCGCGCCAGTCGCAGCGCCGTGCTGCGCCCCATGCCCTCGTGGCACGAGCCCGTAATCAGTGCCGTCTTGCCTGCCAGTTCCATGCTCCTGCTCCCGCTTGGTCGGAGTGTCAGACGAGCCGCAGTGGCGCCTTTGCCGAGGGCCTCAACGCTCCTCGTAGAGGATTCTCACGTCGCGCGGCGTGAGGCCGCGGTTGTAGATCCGTACGTCGTCAATGGCGCCGTCGAAGAGGAAGACCGGCTCCCAACTGCCCTTCCTACCGATGAAGATCGGCTCCAGGGGCTGAGACCACAGCGTGCCTTCCCTGGCGTCGTTGAGGACGCCGTTGATGTAGAGTCTGTGCAGGTCCCCGTCGAAGGTCACCACGACGTGGTACCACACGTCCGGCTCAAGCCTCCGGGTGGCGACCAGGTCGGGGCTGTCGTCCATCCGGTGCCAGCAGATAAACCGCCCGAGCGTGCTGAGCTGGAAGACGCGGGAGGACAGGTCGGGATAGCCGCCGTCATCCTGGGCGATGATGCAGTTGTTCCAGCGCTCGAACTCGCTCTCGTTGTAACGCGCCCACACCGAGATGGCGAGGGCCTTATCGCTCAACTGCGGCGGCGGCCAGATGACGATGTACGCGCCCCGGCCGTCGAAGGCGTACGCCTGGTCCGCTCTGCCGAAGCGGTCGGCAGTCAGGACGGCCCGGAAGGCCTGACCGTCGTAGCCGTTCCCGCTGCTGTCAGCGGCGCTGCCGTCGAACAGGTACTCGGCCACCAGCCCGGTGTGCAGCGAGCCCGGGCCGGCCGCAGCGCATCCGCCCAGGGCCATCAGGGCTCCCCCGAGCAGCCACGCGCACAGGACGTTCCTCGCCATCGCATCCCCCTCATTGATCCTCGGCGGGTCATTGCGCCGGGGTCTTCGATGTCCTCCCGGCCCTCGCTGCGCCTCAGCCGCTGCAGCGTATCTGGTTGTAGCAGAAGCCGGCTTCGCGGCGGGCCTCCTGCTCCTGGATCCACCGGTCCAGGCCGACCTCACGCTGCCTCATGCCGTCGGCCATCAGGTTGGGGTATCGGCGGGCCAGCGCCTCGATGTGCTCGCAGGGGTACTCGTCGCACCGGGAGCAGACATCCAGGCCCTTCTCCTGCGCGCACTTGCGCATCGGGCACTGCGGCCAGCCGCAGCCGCCCCGGCAGTCCGGACAGCGCTCGCCCTGATGCTCCAGCTTGCCAAGCACATCCCAGAACTGGCGGCCGCCCTCCCAGCCGGGCAACACATGTTCGTCCCAGCCCTCCAGTTCGAGCGTGCGCCGCAGATCGGCGGCCTGCACCGGCATGCGGGCGATGTTCGCGCAGAGCTTGCAGTAGAGGCCGCAGTACGTCACGTACTTCAGATCAGCCATGATTCCCGTCCCTTCGTCGTTCGCATCCACTTCCTCCAGAGCGGCGGCCGCGCACGGCCTCGCCGCGCCGCACATCTTCAGGAAGTCCCTTCGCTCCATCTGAGACTCTCCTCGCCCGGCATCATCAGCGGAGTCGCCTGACCATAGTGCGGGGCAGCAGGTCGGCCAGTCGCCGCCCGGACTCCAGCGCTGCACGCAGCTCAGACGCGATGGGCTCGTGTATCTGGCCCCGCGCCCAGCCCGGCGCGTCCTCCTCGCTCTGCAGGTCGGCCACGAACGGCTCGAAGCCGAGCCGTTCATACGTCGCATGCGGCATCATGCCCGACCACACAGCGAAGTGCCACAGCCCGGGCGGCGCCCCGCCAGCGATGACCGCTGCGTAGTCGCCCTCGGCGGCCCAGTCCACCGATGCCTCGATCAGGGCCGTCCCGATGCCGCGACCCCAGTAGCGTTCGTCGGGCAGGTCGCTCTCACGAGTGGCAAGGGTGCGGCCGACGTGCAGGCAGGCGTGGCACCAGGCCGGGCCTTCGACGGCCAGGTCGGCCTTGCGCGCCCCCCAGCGCCCGAAGGTCCGCTCGCCGTCCGTCCACCAGTCGTTCCACTCCGGCCAGTGCGGGTTGTGTCCGTCGGGCGCCTCAACCCGGTAGCAGTGCAACATGCCCACCGAACGGTCGCCCTCCCAGGCGGCCATGCCGATGGCGCCCTGCTCGGCGAACAGGCGCTCGATGGCCTGCTCGTCCTCCGGCCAGCAGCGCATCAGTATGCGGCCGAGTTCGTCTCGGCGTATCGGCCGGATCTCGATGGGCGCTCCGTCCGGGCCCGTCGGGTTCCTGTGCATCTCCCCCTCCCTGCCGTCACTGCGGCCGTATGTGTTGCGAGGCGCGCCAAAGGGTCTGGCCGGCGGCGCTCTTCATGGCGAAGTCTCCGCCCCCGCCGGGTCCCATGCCGGCGGCCAAGCGGCTGATCCACCGGATGTACATGTCGCCGACCAGGGCCGACGCACTGGCGGCTTACGGCGAGTTTCTCGCCCTCTACGGGGCGAAGTATCCGAAAGCGTGCCGGTGTCTGGAGAAGGACCAGGAGGTGCTTTTCACCTTCTACGACTTCCCGGCCGAGCACTGCCGGCACATCAGGACGATCAACCCGATAGAGAGCACCTTCGCCACGGTGCGTCACCGCAGCCGCCAGACGAAGGGCTGTGGGTCGAGGGCGGCCACCCTGACGATGGTCCTCTAGCTGGCCCTTGACAAGCCTGGCATGTCAAGGGCTGGCTCGGGAGGCCGAAAAGAGCTGGCGCAGGCTCAACGGCTACCAACTGGTGGAGAAGGTCATCCGCGGCGTGCGCTTCGCCGACGGCGTCGAGGTCCAGGAGGCCGCATAGATGAAAGCCCCAAAGGCTGCGCCCGAAACCCCATCAACAACATTTGTCAGTATCTCAAGCCCCCGCCTTCACCGCACAGCCGCCCGCCTTACAGCCCCGGCCCTTGGTGGATGGGGGGACTTCGCGGTCCTTTGCCCGCTCGTCCAACCGGCGCTGCCTCCTATCGGGTTTCTGTCCGTCGGCTCGCGGTTTCGCTCGCCCTTCTCCTCCATCAGGATGGGCAGAGGACTCTCACCTCCAGGCTGTCGAAAATGCTCGGCACACAACAGAAAGGCCCGCCGATGCGAGGATGCGCTCGCACCAGCGGCCTTTGAATGGCTCAGCAGATGAGGCGGGGACCAGCCGCCACGCTGTCGCCCGGGTCTTCCTTTCACCCTATCGTAGGCGATCCACTCCGCGTCGCAAGAGGTAATTGAACATTCTGCTCGAGCTGCCCAAAGGGTACACAAGACAGGCGACGACGCGTCGTCTGCTCGCGCCACCGCCTGCGAAGGTGGCCCTTACTCGACAGAATCCGTAGAGCCAAAGAGTGCGGATTCTTGGTCAGTCTGCATGGCGTTCTTCGGCCTGCTTCATCCAGATGGCCGAGCCAGCGCGGTTCGCTCGTGCAGAGCTGACACGGTTTGCAGCTGAGAAGGGAGAACTGATTCCAGCGCTATCGACAGAGCGGTATACAAGCCGATCACCCACGACAGTTCCAACATACCGACCGTCGTTACCATAAACCTTCTCGCCTCTGATCCGGCCCACGACCCTTCCGGAACGACTGTAGACCGTGTTGCCAGAAACCTGGAGCGGTCGTCCGTTCTTTGTGTATAGGTCCATGTTCTCTCCCTGTGATCATCGCTACTCGACGACACCTTCAACTGCCACCGCAGCGAGGAACTCAGGGTCGTCTCGAACATCAGCGAATTCCAGACTGGTCAGAAAATCGTCCCGAAGGTCCCGACATTCCCCTTTGCCGCTTAGACGGGTGTCGCGAGCAGCATTGCGTAGCGCCTGTAGGGCGCCGCGGCGGTCCCGCCGCCCGGCCCAGAGCGCAACGGCGAGGAACCAGTGATTGGGCCCGAAGTCCCATAGCTCTATTGCACGCTTGGCCACCCGGATGGCCCGTTCCCAGTCGTGCGCCACCACGAAAGTCCGCGCGGCATCGTTGTACCCGGCCGCAAGGGAGGCGTCCTGCGGCTCTCGCTTGAGCTCCTCCGCCGGCAGCTCGGCCCACTGCTCCAGTATCGCCTCGAGTTCGCTGCCTACGATCTGTGCGGCTTCCACGTCACCGCTGCCGGCAGTCGCCCGCAGGAGGCTGCCCTTCAGGCGCACGGCTTGCAGCCTCTGAGCTTTGGTGTCCTCCTGGGCCTCGAACTCCGCCAGGGCCGCGCTGGCCAACCGAACGGCTTCCTCCGGAAGGCCTGCCTGCGACGCCAAATCGCTGGCACGGCTAAGGTGGACAGTCCGCACAGATAGCGGCAGCCTCTTGCCTTCCGCACAGTGAAGGAGGTCCTCAACGCTCTCAATCCATCGCTTAGCCTCCCCACTGTTGGCGTAAGCCTGCACGATATGGCTTTCGCCGAAGTATGACTCCAATACAACCGCCACAGGAGCATCTGGCCAGGTCTCCAACGCCTCCCGATGCAGGTGCACCGCCTTGCGGTCGGCGTCATGGGCTCCTGCCCCCAGGCCCTGAGCAGTCAGCTCCACGGCCCTGCACTGGAGTGCAACGGCCGCCCAACAGAGGCTCGTGAACCGAACCTGCACGTCAGGATGTTTGCGGCCGATCCGAGTGAAGAACGCGGCTCGCTCCGAGTGCATGGCTAGCGAATGCATGATTTCGCTGAGAAGCTCCAGCGCTTCAAACATGGCAGGCTCTTGCGCATCCACGGCGGCGCGGGCGTGCTTCAATGCTTTTTGGAGTTGAGGTCCTTCAACCAGAGCGTGCCCGTGACGGCCCACGCCAAGCCAGCGGTAGAGTCTGGCCAAGGACATCCTCGGCTCGGGTGCCTCCGGGAACCTCCGCGCGAGGTCGAGCAGCGCCGTCTCGGCTTCGCGCGGGCCGGCTGTGTTAGCAAGATCCTCGGCCGTCCGGCAGCGCGCGTCGAGTTCGTTTTCTTTCCCCGACCCCAAAGGCTCACCTGCAGACATTCGGTTCACTCTCCCAATGTGTGTGCTCACCGCCCGCACAGTATACGTCACCACTCTAGCGCGTGCAGCACCAGCACCGCCAGCGGCACGCCGAACTCGTATCCGTCCATTCCGAAGCGCTCGTACAGGTAAACGCCCGGTGCGTCGGTGCCTTCGACCTGAAGGCCCTCGCGGAACACGGTCGAGCCGCCCACCGCTCCCCACCGGGCGCCCTGGACGAAGGGGCGGTCGGCCAGCCAGGTCCGACCCGCCTCGTCCACGTACTGCTCCGTCGCCCCGCAGTTAACCCGCAGCACGACGTGCGACTCCTGCCCCGCGGCCAGTCCGCAGAGCAACGCCAGGCCTGCTGCCACCAATGCCCACAGCTTACTCATCTGGATTCTCCTCTCGCCCTCATGGCCGCGCCATTCCTTCGCCGACGACCTCTTGCCCACCAGGCGCCGGGGCGGGAATTACTCAGGGCGCTCTGCGACATGCCTGGTCCAGGAGGCACGCCAGACCTCGCGCCCGTCGGAGGGGTGCTTGAGCACGAAATCGGCGCCTCCATGCGCCCCCGCGCCCATGCCGGCCACCTCCCTGCCGTCCTCGTTCCACAAAGCCGTGCCGCAGCCGCCTTCGTTCGCGCCAGTGCCTATGCGCAACTGGCCGTTCCAGTCCCAGATGCCCAGGCCGGCGCCCTTGCCGTCGGCGCGGGCGCCTGAGACGAAGCGGTCGTTGCCGCCGGCGTCCCGGCAGAACAGGCCCCAGTAGCCGCCGTCGGCCTCGCCGTTGCCCAGGGAGATGCGCGGACGACCGGCAACATCATGCAAGACCAGGGCCGGGCCCCGCCGGGTGGCCCCAAAGACGCCGACCTCGTTCCCATCCGCATCGACAACGACGAACCGCTCCGCGCGCAGTGTCTCCGGTCGGGCCGCGCCTTCTGCCTGCATCATCGCGCATCCGCCCATCAGCCACTGAGCGAACGCGCCGCCGAGAAACGCCGCCGCCACCACCCCAGCCGTCACCAAGCCGCCCCTCAACCCGTGCACGATTCGCTCCTCCTCTCAGATCGGCATCCACTGGCCACTCAGCACTTCGCCAGCACTCGTTCGGCCACGGTGTGCCGGCGGCAGTCGTACTCGTTCTTCGGCGTGCGGCGCAACACCCGCTCGCAGGCGGGCGCGGCGTGGCGCATCTGCTCGACGGCCGCCGGCCGGTCCATCTCGCTAAGCGCCAGCAGCGTGTAATGGAACGGAAAAAACCGCCACTTGCCAGTGTCGAGCCGGCTCTTGCGCAGCGTGCGCAGGCCGGCTTCGATGAACTGCTCGGCCGGCGCCTCCGCGAGGCCGCCGACCAGGATGTGGCGCCAAACCGACGGCGTGCACCGGCCGCAGCAGAACACGCCCCGGGCGAGGGTTGACCCCTCGATCTGTGCGGCCATGAAGGTCGTAGCGCCCTCCAGCGCCCGGTCCACCTCCGGCTCACGCACGTCCAGCAGCCGGAGGGCGCGGCACGACTCCTCGCCGATGATGTGCCGGGCGCCCCGACCTGAGCCCACCTTCCGGCCGGTGAAGATGTGCATCCCCTCGGCCAGGTCCTTCTCTGTCGGAGCGAACATCCGGCCGCGATAGGATCCTTCCAGGCCGTAGCGACCGGCGATCCATCGTGCCGTCCGCTGCCACTCGGGGTCGGGGACCTCCTCCCCGTAGAAGAACGCCGCGTTGACGCCGTCCACCGTCGCCGCCAGGCTCGTCTCATCGAGCACTTTCATCTCTCACCTCATCCGACAGGTTGCCTTGGACGCCAGGCGCGTCGGCTCGACAAAGGGGCTGGTCAAGTCGCGCGTGGAACGCTGCGTGAACCGCGCGATGACCCGTGCCAGCGAGCGGCCTGGCAGCTCCTCCCACTCGACAAGCGCCCGGTACGTGGTCGCGTGGTCTTCACGCCATGCCTCCAGCAGGCCCCTGCGGCGCAGGTCCGCCAGCGTCGCATGGACCCGCCAGCGGGTCATGCGGCTGCCGGCCGCAAGCCGTTCGGCGACCTGTTCCGCAGTTCCCTCTCCCAGCTCCGAGAGGCACTTCAGCACCTTGACTTCCCGCCGGCTCATCCCTTCCGTCCTCTTTGCATCCATCTGTCTCTCTCCGGGGCCCTCCAGCCCCTCAGAACTGCCAGCCCGGGCAGAACATGACCTTCGGCTGCTCAGACAGCCACTGCTCCAGGCCCACCTCCCTCATCCGCTTCATACTCCCCACGGCCAGCCGATGGTGCTCGTGGCCGTCGGAGGCGAATGCCTCCAGCTTCCCGCATGGGAACCCAGCGCACTGGAAGCAGTAGTCGTGCCCCTTCTCCCGTGCGCAGAGCAGCAACTCGCAGCCCGGGCTCCAGTGCCGCTCAGGCGGTCCGCGGCAGCCCTCGCATTCCCGGTTCTCCGTCCGGACCGTGCAGCGCGCGCAGTTGAGCCCGCAGACCGATATGTCCCACTCTTCACTGGCCATGCTTCTGATTCCCCGCTACGTCCCTCCCGTGTCCGTCCCCATGTGCCCACAGATGGGCAGCAATCTATACTAGTGACGGCCCCATGTCAAGAGAGAAACCCGTGTCACCGGGTCGTCCCTGTCGTCGCGTCGGGGAAGCCGCCCCGCCTTCCTCCTACGTCTGACAGCGCGGGCACAGGTAGCACGAGCCGCCCAGGTAGCGGATCCTCTCGATGATGGTGCCGCACTCGGGGCAGGGCTGGCCCTTTGCCCTGGTGTCCATAGCAACTCGGTATCCACCGGGCCGGTTGTGCAGGTCGCGTTCGGTGTCGCGTCCGCGGGCCTCGGCGGCATCACGGAGGATTCCGCGCATGGCGTGGTAGAGCCTCTGGCGTTCGCGACCGGTGATCTCAACGACCTTGCGCCTGGGGTGGATGCCGGCTCGGAAAAGAATGCCCTGGAGGTAGCCATTGCCTATGCCCGCGATGCCGCCCCCACTGATGAGGAACTCCTTGACGCTGCCCTGCTCGCGGCGCTGATAGCCCTGCACAAGCCCCTTGAAGCGGGCGTAGGTGAAGGCATCGCTCAGCGGCGAGATGCCCTGCCGGGCGGCCCGGTCGGCCAGCTGCTGCTCGTCGAGCAGCCCGAGGAAGCCCCAGCCCTGGACCGAGGCGGTCAAGCACGTCCGATCAGTGAAGCGCAGCAGGAGCTGGTACTTGTCCGGCAGCCCCTCCTGACTCTCGTGCAGCAGCACCCGCACCCCGCCGTCACCGAGCACAAGGGCGAAACCCGGCGCCAGCGAGACGGCGACCAGGTTGCCCAGGACCATCGCGCCCACGACTTCCTTGCCGGGGAG
>CAYFVS010000293.1:0-1605 GCA_964346565.1 uncultured candidatus Brocadiaceae bacterium
GCCGGCTGGAGATTTCCAGCGCCGAGATCCGCGAGGCCATCAGCAACCCCATCCACGCCGTGATTGACGCCGCCAAGTCCTGCCTGGACCGCACTCCCCCGGAGCTGGCCAGCGACCTGCTGAGCAGCGGCATCACCCTGGTCGGAGGCGTTGCGCTGGTGCCGGGGCTGCGCGAGCTGGTGGCCGAGGAGACCGGCCTGGAGGTGACAGTGGCCGAGGATCCCATCACCGCCGTCGCCCGCGGCACGGCCATGCTGCTGGAGAAGCTGGACGAGTACGAAGACGTCCTGGCCGAGGATTGAGCCGGGCTACCCCCGCACGGCAAGGCCCTTCTCGCGCAGGTAACCCTTCAGCTCGCTCACTTTGATGTCCCCGAAGTGGAACACGCTGGCCGCCAGCAGCACGCTGGCTCCCCCCTCGACGGCCGCCTCATGGAAGTGCTCGGGCTTGCCGGCGCCGCCGCTGGCCACCACGGGCGCCGCCACCCGCTCGGTGATGCCCTTCAGGAGCGGGATGTCGTAGCCCTCGCGCGTGCCGTCACACCGCTTGCTTGTGGGCAGGATCGTGCCCGCCCCTCTGTCCTCGGCCGCCCGGGCGAACTCGAAGGCGTCAATGCCGGTCGCCGTGCGGCCGCCGTCAATCCAGACTTCATAGCCACTGTCCGTCTCCTCAGAGGCGTCCACGTCAATGGCCACTACCACGTGGCCGGAGCCGAACTCGCGAGCCGCCTGCTCGACCAGGTCCGGCTCGCGCACGGCGGCGCTGCTCATGCTGACCTTGTCCGCGCCCGCCTCCAGGGCGTCCTCGAAGTCGCCGAGTGACTTGATCCCGCCGCCCAGTGTCAGGGGTATGGTTACCGCGTCGGCGACCGTGCGGAAGACCTCCAGCATTGTCCTGCGCCCCTCCACGGTGGCCGTGATGTCCAGGAAGGCCAGCTCGTCGGCGCCGTCCTCCTGGTATGCGGTGGCGCACTGGACCGGGTCGCCGGCGTCGCGCAGGTCCACGAAGTGCACCCCTTTGACCACGCGGCCGTCCTTCATGTCCAGACACGGCATGATGCTGACGTAGTCCGTCATTGCTCGCTCCTGCTGGGGTTGGGATTTAGTTGGCCCGAATGCACCGGAGCCGATCATAACGCAGCGGCGGCTGTCCCGCCACTGGAGTGGTACTTTGAAAGGAGCCGGGAGCAGAGAGCAGGGAGCAGGGAGCGAACGGCAGAGAGCGAACGGCCTGAGCGTCTCGAAGGGCAGTGAGCCGGGAGCCGAAGGCCCCGAGTCTGTCGAAGGGCAAGGAGCGGGGAGCTAACGGCAGCGGGGGCTCCCTACCTCAGCGGTTGTTGCGGGCCAGCGTTGCAAGGAGACCGTTGAGCATCTTGCGCACCTCGACGATGCTGCTCCTCAGCTCGCGGAAGTCGGCCTCCTCCAGGAAGTCCAGCATGTGAGCGAGGCTTGCCTGCGTGTCAAGCTCCGCCAGTGAGCCGCGGGCTATGTGCAGGAAGTGCGCGAAGTCTCGATCCGTCCCGCGCCCGTGTCCTTCAGCTATGTTCGACGGGACCGATACCGCCGACCTGCGGATTTGAGCGGTCAGGCCGAACCGTTCCTCATC
>CAYFVS010000294.1:0-3666 GCA_964346565.1 uncultured candidatus Brocadiaceae bacterium
TACCTGTGGCACGACGGCGAGCGGGAGAAGGTGGACCAACGCGCCGGGGGACCTATCACCTACTGCGCGCGCTCGCCGCTGGCGACCCGGGGCCTGGACGAGTTCCCCTCTGCGACCGACTTCTTCATCGGGGCGCTGCACCTGGCGTGGGAGCCCGTCACAGAAGACGGACAGGAGAGCGGCGCTGACGAGCCGCCTGCCGTCTGGATGGACACGCGGGCCACGCCGGACGCGCCCCTGTCGGGCGCTTTGCTCGGGGCGGTTGACCCGAGGGACGTCACCGACCCCGCCAGGCGCGGACTCGGGCCCGCGCCGCGCGAGTATCGGGATGAGGAGACAGGTCGGCTGCTTGCCCGGGACTTCTGGGTGCGGGTGGAGCTGGGGGAGACGGTCCTGCTGACCGACGCAGAACGCTACGCCGCGCTGCAGCCGCTCGAGGTGCGCAAGGTGCCGACGGACATCCCCGGAGGCCGGGTCCGACTTCTGCTGGAGCAGCCCATGACCGAACTGCTCACCGTTCGCTGGCGGTACTGGCCCAAGGAGCGGGCCGACTGACCCGCCTCCGGTTGACAGCACCGGGGAGGCGCGCTAACTTGCTTCCCTCCATCCCGGCCTCAGTATGAGTTGTGAGCCCCATGGCAGCGGAGAAACAGGACTGGCAAGCTTACCAGGACATCCTCTCCCGCCTGGAGCCGCTTGACGAGGAGGACATCTTCCGCCTGCTGGGGGAGGTGCAGGACGCCTGCGGCTGCATTCCGCGCGAGGTCCTCGAAGACGTGAGCGTCCGGTTTGGCCGCCCGACGACCGAACTCTACGGAGCCGTGACCGCCTATCCCGGCTTCCGGCTCAGTCCCCCGGAGGGCGACCAGTGAGCGCGGTGCAGACAAAGGTCCTCACCCGGCGTATCGGCGCAGCGGCTCCCTTTGACCTGGACGCCTACCGCCAGGACGGCGGCTATCGCGGCCTGGAGAAGGCCCTGGCAGCAGGTCCACCCGCCATCGTCGAGCAGGTCAAGCAGAGCGGACTGATTGGCCGCGGCGGTGCGGGCTTCCCCACGGGACTGAAGTGGGAGCTGACCGCCGGACAGCAGGCTCGCCTCAGGTACCTCATCTGCAACGCCGACGAAGGCGAACTGGGCACCCACAAGGACCGCTTCCTCCTGGAGGGTGACCCCTTCCGCGTGCTGGAGGGCATCACCATCGCCGCTTGCGCCGTGGGGGCGGCGAAAGCGCTTGTCTACTTCAACGAGCGTTTTCGCGAGGTCGCCAGCCAATGGGACGAAGCCATTCCGGTGGCCGAGGACGCCGGCCTGGTCGGGGAGGGGATACTGGGCTCGGACTTCCACCTGGAAGTGAAGGTGTACCTGGGCCGCGGCCTCTATGTGGCGGGCGAGGAGATGGCGCTCATCGCTTCGCTCGAGGGCCGGCGACCCACAAGCCGCGACAAGCCGCCCTTCCCCACACAGCAGGGCCTGTTCGAGCGCCCGACCTGCATCAACAACGTCGAGACTCTCGCAAACGTGCCCGACATCGTGGAGCGCGGTCCCGAGTGGTTCCGTTCAATGGGCACGGAGGATGAGCCGGGCACTCGGGTGATAAGCCTGAGCGGCGACGTGCGGCGCGAGGGCGTTTGGGAGGTCGAGGTGGGTTCGTGTTCGCTGGCGGAGGCAATCGAGACCTTCGCCGGGGGCACGCCGGACGGCAAGCCCATCAAGGCCGTCCAGCCCGGTGGAGGAACCAGCGCCTTCCTGCCGGCGGGATCACTCGGCACGCTCATCGCCCGGAAGGCCATCGAGGAGGCCGGTTCGTCGCTCGGCACCGCCGGCATCATAGTCTACGAGGAGGGCCGTTCCATGGTGGACGCCGCGGCGGAATGCATTGACTACTACGGGCACGAGTCCTGCGGACGCTGCACGCCCTGCCGGGTCGGTTCGGTGCGGATGCTGGAGATCATGCGCCGGCTGCGGGCCGGGGAGGGCAGGCCGGGCGATCTGCGCCGCCTGCGGGAGAGCGGTCGCGCCTGCCTGGCGGCTTCGACCTGCGGGATGGGCCAGTCTTTTCCGCTTCCGGTGCTGTCGGCATTGAGGCTGTGGCCGGAGGAGTTCGAGAGCAGGTTGCTGGAGGCACCAACCCCTGCGAGGTAGCGATGCCGGAGGATTCCCTCCAACTGACCATGGACGGACGCGTCGTGACCGCCGTGGAGGGGCAGAGCGTCCTGGAGGCCGCCCTCGCCGCAGGCATCGAGATACCGAACCTTTGCTACGATCCCCGCGTGAAGCCGGCCGGCCAGTGCCGCCTGTGCGTCGTGCGCATTGACGGTCGCCCCGACCTGGTCACCGCGTGCACCGAGCCCACCCGCGACGGCATGTCCGTAGTCACTGAAGACGACGAGATACGACAGGTGCGCAAGACCATCCTCGAGCTGATGCTCAGCGAACACCGACTCTCCTGCCAGACCTGCGAGAAGGACGGCGAGTGCGGGCTCCAGGACTACGCATACCGCTACGGCGCCGACGAGCGGGCTTTCGGGCTGCTGGAGTTCGACCGCGACCGACCCAACTACACCACGCCCCACGAGGCGATCGGGTACGACCCGACAATCTGCATCCGCTGCGAGCTGTGCGTGCGGGTCTGCAGCGAAGTTCAGTGCATGGATGTCCTCACGATGAAGAACCCGGGGTACGACGAAGAGGTCACCACCGCCTTCGACGCCCCTTTGCAGGAAACCGTCTGCGAGGCGGATGGGAACTGCGTCGGCGCCTGCCCTACCGGCGCGCTGTATGACAAGCCTTCCCGCGGGATGGGACAGATCAAGGACCTGGACCAGGTGATCACCACCTGCCCCTACTGCGGAGTGGGCTGTCAGCTCACGCTCTTCCTCAACCGGCGCCTGGGAGGGATCGTTCGGGTCGGCAGCACGGTCGGCTGCGTCCCCAACGATGGCAACCTGTGCGTGAAGGGGCACTTCGGCTACGAGTTCGTGCACTCCCCCGACCGGCTTACCACGCCCCTGGTAAGGCGCGACGGCCGGTTCGAGGAAGCCACGTGGGAGGAGGCCCTGGACCTGGTCTCGCGGAAGCTGAGCGCCATCCGCGCCGAGCACGGGCCGGATGCCCTGGCCGGCCTGTCCAGCGCCAAGTGCACCAACGAGGAGAACTACCTGTTCCAGAAGTTCATACGCGCCGTCCTCGGCACCAACAACGTGGACCACTGCGCGCGGTTGTGCCACGCCTCGACCGTCGCCGGGCTCGCCCGGGCCTTCGGCAGCGGCGCCATGACCAACTCCATCGCCGAGATCCCGAACGCCGACGTGATCCTCGTCATCGGCAGCAACACCACCGAGTGCCACCCTGTGATCGGCACCATGATCCGCCAGGCCGTCCGCCGCGGACAAGCCCGGCTCATCGTCGCCGATCCCCGCCGCATCGAACTGACCGAGCGGGCCGAGTTGCACCTGCAGCAGGCCAGCGGTTCCGACGTGGCGCTCGTGAACGCCATGATGAAAGTCATCCTGGAAGAGGACCTCTGGGACCGCGCCTTCGTCGAGGAGCGTTGTGAGAACTTCGAGGAGTTCCGCCGGGAAGTGCTCAGCGCCGACCTCGAACAGGCCGCGCGTGTTGCGGGCGTTCCGGCGGAGGACATCCGCCGGGCGGCGCGGCTCTACGCC
>CAYFVS010000295.1:0-3508 GCA_964346565.1 uncultured candidatus Brocadiaceae bacterium
TGCCCGCAAGGGTAAACCCCATGCTCGAGTTCGACAAGGTCAGAACCTACCCTATTCGGCACCGCCGCAACCTGGTGAGCGTGGACGATTTCGTCCAACCGGACCAGACCCGCGCGGACTGGGACGCCGAGGGTTTCGCGGAGCTGTGCCGCCGCGTCCACGAGGCCGCCTCCTCTGGCCGAACGGTGCTGATGCAGTTCGGCGCCCACGTGATCAAATGCGGCCTGGGCCTGGTGGTGCGGGACCTGATGCGGCGCGGATTCGTCCACCACCTGGCCATGAACGGCGCCTGCCCCATACACGACTTCGAAATCGCCCTCATCGGCGAGACCAGCGAGGACGTGGCCGAGGGCATTGAGGACGGCTCCTTCGGCATGGCCGAGGAGACCGGCCGGTTCATCAACGAGACCGTCAACGCGACGGACGAAGGATTCGGCCGGGCGGTGGGGCGGCGCATCTGCGAGGACCGCCTCCCGCACCGGGACCACAGCGTGCTGTGCGGCGCATTCGAGATGGACGTGCCGGCGACGGTGCACGTGGCCATCGGGACCGACATCGTGCATCAGCACCCCACCTTCGACGGGGCGAAGACCGGCGCGGCCTCCCACCGGGACTTCCGCCGCTACGTAGAGACGGTCGCCGGCATGGCAGGGGGCGTGCTGCTGAACTTCGGCTCGGCGGTCATCCTGCCGGAGGTCTTCCTGAAGGCGCTGAGCATCAGCCGCAACCTGGGCCGTCCGGTCGCCCCTCTCTACACGGCCTCCTTCGACATCCGGCAGGACATCGAGGACTACTACTTCCGCCCCTGCAAGAACGTAGTGCGCCGGCCGGTCTCGAAGGGGGGACAGGGCTGCAACTTCCGCGTGGACCATCGCCAGAGCATCCCCGCCCTGCATCGCAGGCTCATCCAGCTCGCCGAGGAAGGAGGCGCCCCATGAGAGCCGTCGTGCAGCGCGTGTGCCGCGCCCACGTGACCGCCGCCGGCCAGGTGCTGGGGGAGATCGAGCACGGACTGGCCGTGCTCCTTGGCGTGAGGGAGGACGACGACGAGGGCGACGCCGACTACATGGCGCGGAAGCTCGCCGGCTTGCGCGTCTTCGACGACGGGGCGGGCCGCATGAACCTGTCCGTGCTCGACGTGGAAGGGGCAGTCCTGTTGGTCAGCCAGTTCACCCTCTACGGTGACTGCCGGAAGGGCAGGCGCCCGTCCTTCACCCACGCCGCGCCGCCGGAGCGCGCCGAGCAGCTCTACGAGGCGGTAGCGCGCAAGCTTGCCCAGAGGGGTGTGCCGGTCTCAACGGGGCGTTTCCAGGCCGAGATGCAGGTCCACCTGGTCAACGATGGCCCGGTGACCCTCCTGCTGGACAGCAGCGCGGAGGCATGAACTGCGAATCGTGCACGAGATCGTCCCGCACGTCCGAGTCGGCAAGTCGCCCCGGCTCGCCGGGCAGGACCCGGGGGGTGACGTGCTCCGTCTCCAGCAGGTGGAAGCCGAGCAACACGGCATTGGGCGAGACAGACATCATCGGGCCGTCCATGTGCCGGGTGCACCGCTCGCCCGGCGCACAACGCCAGGGAGGAGTCAGTCAGTTGCCTCGGCGGCAACGCGACGGAAGAAGGCCCGCAGGTCCGTAGTGCACGCCTGGCAGAGCGCGCCGTGCTCAAGTCTGTCCTGCGTCAGCCGCTGCCAGTCCTCCGGCGCATTGCGGGCCGGCCGCAAGATGCAGATGTTCTGGCAGTAGCACTCGCCGCCCAGTTCCACGACATCCCCGCGCCCCGTCTCCGGCACGCCGAACATGAAGCAGAGCTGCCGCATCACCTCGGTCTTCAGGTAGCTGTAGGGCATCCCCCAGATGTGCTCGATGCGGTGCGTGCTGATCACGGCGGCGGTGAGGGGCTGGGCCCTGCCCACGACGTAGTCGCTGTCGCCCGGTTCGGCCCGCTCCGGGCTGCCGAACATGTCCTCCTGGATGACGAACAGATCATAGTGGTCGCCCAGCAGCTCATCCTTGCGCCAGGGCTCCTCCGCGAAGGCGTTCAGCAGGTGCAGCGAGTCCACCTGCATCCGATCCTCGTCCATCGAGTCGGACACGTACCAGTCCACGCTGCGGTAAGGGACCAGTTCGTCCTCCGCGTTGCGCCACTCCCTGTCCCTGTAGCGCCCGTAGTCGTGCACGGGCAGTGGGCGGGTGCACTTGCCGATGGTCAGCACCTCTTTGATCGCGTCCACCAGTGCGATCTTCTCGGGCCAGAAGCCCTTGTCGTTCAGCAGGTTGAGCGGCTTGTACCTTCTCATCGGATCTCTACGATCTGTTCCAACGGTTTACGGGGTCGGGCGGACGGCTCCTCGGCCGGGTAGCCCAGGGGCGTCATCGCCACCGGTTCCAGCTCCGGGGGAATGCCCAGTATCTGCCGCAGCGGGGCCGGTTTGAAGGCCCCGATCCAGCACGTGCCCAGCCCCTCCGCCGTGGCCGCCAGGATCAGGTGGTCCATGGCGATGGTCAGGTCCACGTCGGCGTAGCTCTTGCCGTCGGAGCGGCACCACGCCTCCGATTCCCGGCTGCACGCGCAGATGATGACCGGCGCGCCGACGAACCACTCCTGGGAGTAGGCCTGCAGCAGGCGCTCCCGCAGGGCCGGGTCCGTCACCACGTAGAAGTGCACCGGCTGCCGGTTGGCCGCGCTCGGCGCCAGCCTTGCCGCCTCCAGCACACGCTGGAGTCTGTCCTCCTCGACCGGGTCGGGCCGGTAGGCACGGACGCTGCGACGGCTCTCGACGGTCTCGTAGAAATCCATCTCTCACCTCGGCGAGGGCCAAGTACACATTATTCACCCCCGGTCAGCGGTTTGCAAGGTTGGCGAGGCCGCACCACCCCCCGAATTGGGGCGGCCCCGGTCCTCCCGCAGTCGCGGGACGGGACCGGGGCCGTTCTGAGTTTCTTCTGACGCGCTCAGCAACCGACTGGGGTCAGTTGCTGTCGCAGGTCTCCACATTGTCAGCCGAGTTGTACGTCAGCGTCGCGTGGGTCACGTCGTCCACGCAGAACGTGACGCTGGTCGCGTTCCTCGACGTCTCGCTGCTCGCAACCACCGCCACGCCGTTGCTGTCGGTCACCGCAGAACACCCGCTCTCGGAGATGTCTCCACTGAACGTGCCGGTGACGGTGGCATCCGCCACGGGCGCGCCCGTGTCGTCCACGATGACCACCGTCGCTTCGGCCCGGTCGAACGGACCGTGGTCGGGCACCAGAGCCACGGTGATCGAGTCCACGTGCATGGTGCCGGCGCTTTCCTGCGTGGTGGCACACGCCTGGTTGGACTCGGCGCTCTCATTGTCCGACGTATCCACCGCCGTGACCGTGTAGCAATACTGCGTCGAGGGGCTAAGCCCCGTGTCGCTGTAGTTGCTCACCGTGACGCCCGTGGCGATCTGGACGGTGTCGCGATAGACGTTGTAGCTGTCCAGATCGGGCTCGGTGTTGTCGTCCCAGTCCAGGTCAATCTGGCT
>CAYFVS010000296.1:0-5946 GCA_964346565.1 uncultured candidatus Brocadiaceae bacterium
TGGGAGGACGTGGGCGCGGCGCTGGCCTGCGCCCTGACCGGCCGGCACGCCACCTGTCCGGCCGGCGCGGACACGTGCGGGCTGGTTGCCCTGGAAGACGGCGACTGGTCCGACGCCCTGCTGGAGGCGGCCGGACTTCACCGGGAGCAGATGCCGGACCTGGTGCTGTCAGGGCACCAGATCGGACCGCTGACCGCCGAAGCCGCCCAGAGCACGGGGCTGCCTGCCGGCACTCCGGTCGTCGCGGCCGGCGGCGATGGCCACGTGTTCGCCCTCGGGATGGGCGCGCTCCGGCCCGGCCGGCTCAGCCTGACGCTGGGCACCAGCGTCGTGCTGGGCGTTCACTCGGACCGCGCGGCGCTGCACCCCGCGTTCCGAACGCTGATCGGCTGCGCCGGCGGCTACCTGCTGGAGTGCGTCCTGCAGGCCGGCACGTACCTGCTGCGCTGGTTCATCCGGTGCCACGGCGGCGAGGAGGCGTCCTGGAACGAGCGCGCCGCCGGGATCCCGCCCGGGAGCGAGGGGCTCGTAACGCTGCCGCACTGGTGGGGCATGCGCTTCCCCGAGCCGCGGCCGGACGCCCGGGGCGTCACCCTCGGCTGGTCGGACCACCACGGCCCCGCGCACCTCTACCGCTCCCTGTTGGAGGGGGTGGCCTTCGAACTCCGTCGGGCGCTCGAGGAGATGGCGGCCGGGCTGCACCGTCCCCCCGTGGGCCCCTTGCGAGTGGGCGGAGGCGGCGCGCGGAGCGACCTGTGGTCCGGCATCCTGGCCGACGTGCTGGACATGCCCGTGCGCCGGCAGGAACATGCCCACGCCACCGCCCTGGGCGCCGCCGTGTTGGCGGGCCTCGGGGCGGGCGTCTTCAGCGGCCCGGCGGAGGGCGTCCGTGCGATGGCCCGCTGGCGGGACACCCGGCCGCCGGACGCGGAGCGCGCCGCGCTCTATCGGCGCGTCTACAAGCATGTCTACCTCCCGGCCACGAAGAGCGTCACCCTCCTGTGGCGCAAGCTGCGAGGACTCACACCATTTGAGGAACGTGTTTGTTGAGGAGGCCGAGATGCTTCACGAACTGTGCCGTATACGCGACCGTCGCACGGGCCGCGTCTCGTCCTGGGACACCACCGGGCGCAATCACGATAGCTGGCACCTGGAACCCGGCGAGACGCGCGTGCTGGCCGAGGTCGAAGGCCCGGCCCAGATCACTCACATCTGGATGACGCAGCCGAACCATTACCGGGAGTGCCTGCTGAGGTTCTACTGGGATGGGGCCGACCACCCGTCAGTCGAGGTTCCGCTGGGGGATTTCTTCTGCCTGGGCCACGGCATCGTGAACAGCTTCCAGTCCCTGCTGTTCAGCGCGTCCACCAACTCGAACAACCGGTTCAATGAAGGCTGCGCGCTGAACTGCTACGCGCCGATGGCCTTCCGCGAGAGCTGTGTGGTCGAGCTGGCCAATCAGTCCGACGAGCCGCACACGCAGTACTTCTACGTGGACTACGAGACCCTGTCCGCCGAGGAGTGCGGCGAGGAAATGGGCTACTTCCACGCGGAGTTCCGCCGGGCGAATCCGTTCGGCGGCTGGGGACCCGAGATAGCGGTCAACACCCCGGAGGCCGACATCGCGAACAAGGAGCGGCTGGCCTGGGGAAGCAACTACGTCATCCTCCAGACGCGGGGCCGCGGCCACTACCTGGGCTGCAACCTGAGCGTGACCAACTTCCAGGGCACCTGGTGGGGCGAAGGCGACGACATGATATGGGTGGACGGCTACAAGTGGCCGCCCGACCTGCACGGCACCGGCAGCGAGGATTACCTGAACCAGGCGTGGGGAATGCAGCCGAACGCTTTCCTGCGCAACGGGTCGAGCATCTACGAGGGCGACACCCGCGCCGTCACCGCAAGGGCCGGCTGGGGCAGCCGCGTCGGCGGGTACCAGACCAGCTACGTCCTGCACCTGGAGAACCCCGTCCGCTTCCGCCGCGAGATCAAGGTCACCATTGAGCACGGCCACGGCAACCACCTGGCCAACGAGATGTCGTCGGTGGCTTACTGGTATGCCGCCGAACCGACGCCGGTCGTCGCACCGCCGCCTGTGGATAGGCGTATGCCCGTCCTGCAAGACTCCGAGGGCAACTGGCTGGCCGACGAAAGGAACCAGTGCCCCGGCAAGCCCATCGAGCCGAATGCCGAGATGCGGGAGATGAAGCAACGGTGGGCCGAGGAGCACGGCAGGGGTTGATGCCTGGCTGCGGCCACGTTTCGCTTGCGCGCCGCTCCTCTTTTCGCGCACAATCCATGCGCGCAGGGGAAGGTGACCTGCGGCGCTCCGGTGTTCGCGCCGGCAGCAATGGCGGGCAGAATGGGATGAGCTCAAGCGCGAGGCGAAGCAAACGATGGATCTGGGTCTGGAGCGGTTTTGGCGCGACCTGCGCGACCGACGCTACCGCTTTCGGCAGGCAATCGGCGGGCTGTTTCTGGTGGCCCTGGTGCTGTACGCATCGCCAGGGCTCCAGGGCTTCGTGGCGGGCGGCTGCGTGGCATTGCTGGGAGTGTTGCTGCGGCTGTGGGCCGCCGGACACGTCCGCAAGAGCCGGGACCTGGCCACCGGCGGACCCTACGCCTTCGTGCGCCATCCCCAGTACCTGGCGAACTCGCTGATCGCGGCGGGCATAAGCGCCGCCTCCGGCCACGCGTGGGCGATTCTCATATGGGGCCTCATCTTCTGGCTCTTCTATCTGCCGGCCATCGAGCGGGAAGATGACAAGCTGCACCGGCGGTTCGGGGAGGACTGGGAGAAGTGGGCCGCCCACACGCCGGGCGTTCTGCCTGCCCGCCTGCCAAACCGGAACCCAGACTCGGACACGTCGCGCTGGTCCTTCCGGCGGGCGATGCGCAACGGGGAGCCGGTCTGGACCCTTGCCATCTTCGCCGTCTTGTTCTGCACGTATACGCGCCTGCCCGGGGCATGATCGCGGGCCGTTCCCTGCGCGGTCCGCGAGGCGGGGAGAGACCGAGACCCCGAACGTGCACAGAGGACACCACACACGTGAACGCCTTCAGGTACAGCTACTTCCAGTTGACCTTCGGGCCCGAAGAGACCTACCTGCACCCGGAGCGCACCTACCAACGGCTCAAGGAATGCGGCTACGACGCCATCGAGATCACACCCCCCAAGGGCCGCTACGGCATGGGCGTGAGCATGGAGGATTATCTGGCAACGCACCAGCAGCTCAAAGCGGATTTCGGCCTGGAGGTCTCCTGCGTCAACGAGTGCTGGGGGGAGACGTGGGACCCGTTCTCTCCCACCTACAAGACGCTGACCGAGCCGCAGACGGCCGACCTCGCCGTCTCGGAGACTCGCAGCTCGATTGACTTCGCCGCCGAGCTGGACTGCCCCGCCGTGACGGTGGCCGTCGCCATACACGACGAGATCAGCGCCGAGAACGTCTCCGAGGCGACCGTGGTTGCCGTGAGCGCCCTCCAGCGCATGTGTGACTACGCCGCCGGCAAGGGCTTGCGGCTCGTCTTCGAGGCCACCAACCACCTGGAGATGGGCAATTTCGTCAACACCGTGGCCAACCATCGGCGGCTGATCGAGCTGACCGGGCGGGAGAACCTCGGCATCCAGCTCGACTGGTTCCACGCCAACTTCGAGGAACTCAACCCCTGCGAGGCCGTGATGGAGGCGGGGGACCTGCTGTGGCACATGCACTTCCGGGACTCGAACTCCCTGACGCCCGGCTACGGGAACGTGGACTTCAGGTCCGTCCTGCGGGCGGCGAAGCGCATCGGCTACAGCGGATACTGCACGATCGAATCCGCCCCCATGGTGCCCGACGCCGACACGGCCGCCCGCGACGGCATCACCTATCTGAAGCTGCTGGAGCGGATAGCCGAATACCAGCTCAGCCCTGAGTACCCGAACGGCTTCGCCGTGGGCCTGTGAGTGTCAGCCGGTCCGAATTGGGCACCGGGAGAGCGCAATGAAGATCCTGCCGTCGCCGGCGCGCTGCCGCCGCCTGGCAGTCGCGCTCGGGGTGCTGTGTGCGGTCCTCGGCTTCTACATCTGGCGCACCTGGTGGTGGCCGGACCTGACCGTCGAGACCGAGCACTATGCGATCCGCTCAAGCGCCACCCTTGCGCAGACGGAAGACGCCGCGTGCGCGCTGGAGACGCTCTACGCGGAGTACATGAAGCTCCTCAAGGACCTGCGGGGCGGTGCGGAATCCGACGAGCCGCTGGAGGTGTGTCTCTACGGCAACCGCGCGGAGTTCCGTCGCTTCAACCCCGCCGCGGGCTGGGCTGAGGCGTTCTGCCGCGCCGGTGAGTGCCACGCCTACTTCGGGACGCGGGAGCCGAACCCCTACCACTGGCTGCTGCACGAAGCCGTCCACCAGCTCAACCGCCGGGTTGCCCACCTGGACCTTGCCAAGTGGGCAGACGAAGGCCTGGCGGGCTATTTCGGCGCGAGTCGCTATGCCGATGGCGTCTTCCAACTGGGTCAGCCCGACCCCAACGCGTATCCCATTTGGTGGGTTTACGAAATGGGACTCAGCGGCGACCTGGAGGCAGACATCCGCGCAGGCCGCATCATCCCGCTGCGGGCCATCGTCACCGGCCGCGGCGGCCCGGACCTGGACGAGGAGTTCAACCTCTACTACATCCACTGGTGGAGCCTGACGCACTTCCTCATGGAGCACGACAGCGGCGCGTTGCGGAGCGACTGCCTGGAAGTCATCCGCGAAGGCGGCAGTCTGGAAGCCTTCGAGGAGCATATCGGCCCGGTGGAGCAGGTCCAGAGCCGCTGGTTCGAGTACCTTTGTGAGCTGTGCCGCCAGGCCACCGCCGGAGAATGGGAAGGCACCGGACCAGGAGCAGGCGAAGAGCCCGTGCCGCCTGCTTGAAAGCAACCCCTGCGCGCCGGACAATGGGGTACGAAACGGGGGGAGTTGCGGTGCAATCAGCGGGGGCGCGCGTGCGCGAAACCAGGTCCTTCAAAGTCACGGAGCTGGACTGCGCCGAGGAAGTCAATGCCTTGCGCAAGGCGCTCGGGCGCAGGCACGGAGTCCACCGGCTCGACTTCGACATCCTCAACGCCCGCATGACCGTGACGTTCGACCCGGAGGCGCTGACCCCGGAGCGCATCCTGCAGATGGTCGCCGGGGCGGGCATGACGGCCGTGCCGTACGAGCAGCGCGCCGAGGCGCCCGCGGGATGGTGGGAGCAGCATGGCAGGCTGGTCATGACGGCGGCGTCGGGCGGGCTTCTCCTGACCGGCTTCATCGTCCACTGGCTCAGCCTCGGCAGCATCCTGCACGCGCTGACGGGGGCCGGAGGAACCCACGCGCTCCCTGCGGCGGCGCGGGCGCTGTACGGGGCTGCCATCGTCACCGGCGGCTGGTACATCCTGCCTCGCGCGGCGTCCTCGGCGCGACGCCTGCGCCCCGACATGAATCTGCTGATGACGGTCGCCGTCCTGGGCGCCATGGGCATCGGCGAATGGCTCGAGGCGACGGTGGTCGTGTTCCTGTTCTCGCTGGCGCTCCTGCTGGAGCACTGGAGCGTCGAGCGGGCGCGCCGTGCCATCTCCGCCCTGCTGAAGCTCTCGCCTCCGATCGCCCTCGTGGTGCCTGAGGCTGGCGGCGAGCCGGTCGAGACGCCGCTCGAAGCGGTCACGTTGGGCCGGCAGGTGGTGGTGCGGCCGGGGGACCGCATCCCCCTGGACGGGCAGGTACTCGCGGGCCGCTCTACCGTGAACCAGGCCCCCATCACCGGCGAGTCGCGCCCCGTGCCGAAGGCCCCGCAAGACACCGTCTACGCGGGCACGATCAACCTGGACGGCACGCTGGAGTTCGAGGTCACTCGGCTGGCCGGCGATGCCGTGGCAGGCGCTGGACCAGCTCTTCGCCGCGGCCCGGCGCCTGGCGCACGCCGGGGTCCGGT
>CAYFVS010000297.1:0-3720 GCA_964346565.1 uncultured candidatus Brocadiaceae bacterium
GGTTCTGCTTCTCGGACCAGCAGTTCCCCGCCATCTACTTCCCGGACCCCCTGCGGGCGGAGAGCCTGCTCGGAGAGTACAGTCTGAGCACTGAGTTCTACAACGCCGAGTTCGAGCGAGTAGAGACCCCCTGTGAGCCCGGTCGGTACGGCGCCGTGGTCACCATCGAGGCCGAGCGGGTGCCAGAGACCAAACGCTATCGCACGCTGTTCTACCTCCCGATGCCCCTCAACGAGTATCCGGAGGCGACGCGCGTGGCCGTGGAACTGCCGGAGGGGCTGGGCATTGACCCCGCGCTGGTCGCCAGGCACGCGGAGGAGATCGCCGGCGCCGCTTCCAACACGCTCTTCCAGCACGGCATCCTTCGCGACTCGAACTGGGCGGCGCTGCTGGCGGGCCTACACGAGCGGGACCCCGATAGCGTGCCGGAAGGCCCCTGGGACGGGCTGCGAGCCATGGACCGTCAGTGGTGGGTGACCATGAAGCGGAAGCTGACCGGTATGGATGAGCGCTACCCCGACCCGGTCGTCGCCCCGCGCCCCATCGAGGGCGACCCCGCGCCTGTGCTCCGCGAGGGCACACCCCAGGAGGCGGGCGTGGCACCGGACGCCGCCGAGCGGCTGGAGGCCCTGCTGACCGAGTGGCAGCAGTCCACCGACGAGTCCTTCGCAGTCTGCGTCGCCCGACACGGCGTCATCGTGCTCCACCGGGCCTATCCCGTGGACGATCCCGACTACAGCGCCAACACGCCCACGTGGATGGCGTCCATCACGAAGCTGATGAGCGGCACGCTGATGATGATGCTGGTGGACCAGGGCCTGGTGGAGCTGGATGCGCCGGTGGCAAACTACCTGCCCGCGTTCCGGGGCATAGAGGTCGAGACGCCGCTGACCGTGCGCCATCTCTACACGCACACCAACGGCCTGTGGGACCACTGGGGCGACGAGATGCACGACCTGGAGCACGTCGTGGCGATGATCTACCCGGAGTTGCCCGTCGGCAAGCAGCACAGCTACAACGGCGTCGGCTACGGTCTGGGCGGCAAGATCATCGAGATGGTCTCCGGAGAGGCCGTGCCCGTCTTCTACGCGCATCATCTGCTCGGCCCGCTTGGGTGGGAGCACACGATGGTGCAGGGCACCTACGGCGACGCCATGAGCGTGCCGCTGGACATGGCCAGGATAGGCCAGATGCTGCTGAACCGGGGCGCCTATGGGAACATGCGCTTCTTCAGCGAGGAGACGTTCCAGAAGATGCTCCCCCGGCCGCTGTCTGACCTGGCCGAGCAGCACGGGCGCGAGACGTGGGGCATCGGCACGGTCTGGATGAACGAGGAGCGCCCGGAGCTGAAGAGCCCCAGCGCGCGCGCTTTCGGGCACGGCGCGGCTTCAGCCGCAACGCTCATCATAGACCCCGAATTCGACCTGGTCATCGTCATGACGCGCAACGCCGCCGGGGCGAACTTCGGCGACTACCACCCGCGGTTCGTCTCTGCGGTCTATGACAGCATCGCCCCGTAGCCGCACGCGCCGGAGGCAGCCTTCGCGGCACAGGGTCTCCGCGCCGTCTGCTCGTACCTGCACCCCAGCCCGTGGCCCGACGACCGCTGCGCGGTGGTGCACCATCCGCTGGGCGATGGCGCCGTCGGGCAGCCCGTCCACGAAAGATGGCCTGCAGGCTGGCTTACCTGCCGCGGCGGCGCTCAGCTCTGGGAACTCGACTCCTCCGCGGGGGGCTGCCTCAACGAGGATTGGGAACCGGAGCCGCTCTCGCCATGACGAGGCGCGTCACGGCATGGCCTCGACCTCGTCCCACACCTGCTCGAGGGCGAAGGCCGTCAGCGGCGCCGCGTGCGTCCCGCCGTGGCCGCCGGTGCGCTCGTTGACGGCGGCGAAGGCGATCTTCGGGTTCTCCCGCGGCGCATAGCCGGCGAACCAGGCGTGGAACACGCCGCTGACGCCCGTCTCGGCGGTGCCGGTCTTGCCGGCCGCGCGGAACTGCTCCAGTGAGGGCGCACCTACCCGCCGCATGTACTCGGCGCGCGCGGTCCCCTGCGGTCCCGTCACCAGCGCCATGCCCCGGCGCATCGCCCGGAGGGTCGAGGCGGAGACCGGCACATCGGCGTATGCCGGTTCGTAGCGGGTCACCACCCGGCCGCCGGGGGCACGCGCGTGGTCCAGGAAGTGGGGCGTGTAGAGCCGGCCGCCGTTCGCTACCACCGAGGCCATCCGGGCGACCTGCAGCGGGGTGCACAGCAGGCTGCCCTGCCCGATGGACAGGTTCACCACCTGGAAGGTGGCCCGCGCGTCGGGTATCTGGCCCGAGCGCTCGAAGGGCAAGTCCACCTCCGCGGGCACGCCGAGGCCCATCCTGCGGCCCCACTCGGCCAGGGCCCGGCCGCCGGCCGCCAGCCCGGCGTGGTAGAAGTAAACGTTGCAGGAGTGCTCGATGGCCGGCACCAGGGAGAGCGTGCCGTGGTGCCCGTTGCACTCGAAGGTGCGCCCGGCGAAGGTATCGCGGCCCGTGCAGGTCCGGGTGGTCGAGGGCGTGATGGCCCCCTCCTCCAGCGCCGCCGTGGCGGTCACGACCTTGTACACCGAGCCGGTTGGCAGGGCCGCCTGGAGGGGCCGGTAGAGCAACGGGCTGCGCTCGTCCTGGCGCAGGCGTGCGAACTCATCCGCGAAGGTCGCCAGATCGTAGGAGGGATAGGTGGCCGCCGCCAGCACCGAGCCGTCCCGCACGTCCAGGATGACCAGGGCCCCGCGGGAGAAGTCCATCGCCTGCATGCCCGCCGCCCGCTCCAGTGCGGCGTTCGCCGCGCGCTGGAAGTCCTCGCGCAGCGTGAGGAACACGTCGCAGCCACGCTCGGGCGGCACGCGGAGCGACTCCCGCTCGATGCGCAGCAGGTCGAACCGGCGCCGGTTCACCACGTGGCCGCGCCGGCCCCGAAGCAGGTCCTCATAGGCCAGCTCGACGCCGCTGGTGCCCAGCCGATCGTCCATGCGGTAGCGGTCGCCGACCTGCGAGACGGGCATGGACATGGTCCAGTGGCGGTCCTGCCGGCGCAGTTCTCGCCAGTTCTCCGGCGTGACCGCCCCGGTGCGGCCCACCACGTGGGGAGCCAGATGGCCGTTGGGGTACGCGCGTCGCCTGCCTTCCATTACCACGAGGCCCCCGTAGCAGCCCGGGGCAGCCCGCACGGCGGCGGCCGCCTGCCGGCCGACGTCCTCCGCCACCCGGTGGGGCCGCAGCTCCTCCACCACGCGCACGTGACTGAGCTGCGGGTTGTTGCGGGCCACCGTGCGGCGGATGCGCTCGACCCGTTCCCGTATCTCCCGCACCCGTTGGTCCAGCGGCTCCGCGGACCGGCCGCAGAGACGGACGAGCGCGCGGCGCCAGGCCGTCCCGTCGAGTTCGGCGTACTGCACGCCGAGGTCGAAGGCGGGCTCCTCGACGGCAAGGGGCGTGCCCCACCGGGTGTAGATGCCCCCGCGCACGGTCTCGACTGTGCGGTTGCCCCCGGCGCGCGCGTAGGCGTCCCGGTCGAACCGGTCGTGCCAGAGCAGTTGCACCTGTCCCAAGCGCGCGAGCAGCACGACCCCCGCCAGGGCGAACGCGAGCAGCAGGATGTGGACCCTTCGGGCGAACAAGACGGCCCTCGGTTGCTCTCAGCCGGTCGGGCGACGCCACCACGGCGCAGAAGCGAAGGATAGCACAAAG
>CAYFVS010000298.1:0-3875 GCA_964346565.1 uncultured candidatus Brocadiaceae bacterium
CGCAAACACCACCTCGTGCACGCCGGGGTGCCTGGGGCAGTAGCTGCGGCAGTAGAGCACATCCGCGTCGGCGTTCTGAGGTACCCAGGGCGTCTCATCGAACTCCGGGAACGCGCGCAGCAGCCCGTGGCTGCGCCCGTGGGAAGACTGGTGCCCCAGGCAGTTGATCTGAGGCACCAGCTCGACGCCCGCCTGGCGACATGTCGCCGCGATGCGGCTCAACTCCTCGGCAGTGATGGGGCGCTGGCGGGCCACCTGCGGGTAGCACCGGTAGGCGTAGTTGTAGCCGATCTCGGCCACCAGCAGATCCACTTCCTCGGCCGGCAGCACCTGCCGGATGAACCGGTTCAGCGCACTGACCTCGCCGTGTCCCGGGTGGCCGGCGTCCCCGAGATTCAGGTGCAGGCCGCGTACGAGCAGTTCGGCTCCGGTTCGGGCTTGCTCGGTCGTCGTGTCTCCCTCTTGCCGGCCGCTATGGCCTGGCCGGATTGTGGGCTTGTGAGTAATCGGTGCGGCCGGAGAAGAAGTCCTCCGGGCTGATCGGCCCCCACGTGCCGGGCCGGTAGTTGGGGAAGTCCCGCGGCGGCATGGCCTCCCATGCATCCAGTATCGCCCCGGCGAACTCCCAGGCCAGCTCGACTTCGTCGCGCCTGGTGAACAGCGCGCTCTGGCCGGCCATGATCGCCAGCAGCAGGCGCTCGTATGCCTCCGGCGACGCCGCCGGGAAGGCACTCTCGTAGGGGAAGTCCATCTCCACGTCCCGCAGTTCCATCTGCAGGCCGGGCACCTTGCTGACAAACCGCAGGGACACGCCCTCATCCGGCTGCACGCGGATGGTCAGCCGGTTCGGCGGCAACTGCTGCCGCGCCCCGCGGAACAGGACGACCGGCACCTCTTTGAACTGCACCGCGACCTCGGTCAGCTTGCTCGGCAGGCGCTTGCCCGCCGTCAGGTAGACGGGCACGCCCGCCCACCGCCAGTTGTCAATGCGGGTACGGATGCCCACGAAGGTCTCTGTGACGGACTCAGGGTCCACCCCCTGCTCGTCCCGGTAGGCCGGCACCTGCTCTCCGTCAATGGTTCCCGCCCCGTACTGGCCGCGGATGACCGAGCGGCGCACCTCCACCGGCCCCTCCAGCCGGTGCAGGCAGCGAAGGGCCTTCACCTTCTCGTCGCGGATGGCGTCGGGGCGCAGGCTGGGCGGCGGCTCCATTGTGACCAGCGACAGCAACTGCAGAACGTGGTTCTGCATGATGTCCCGCAGGATGCCCGCCTGCTCGAAGTATCCCCCGCGGCCCTCCACGCCGATGTCCTCCGCCACGGTGACGCGTATCCAGTCCACCGATTCGGCGCGCCAGATGTGCTCGAAGATGCTGTTGGCGAAGCGCAGGACGGTGATGTTCTGCACCGTCTCCTTGCCCAGGTAGTGGTCCATGCGGAAGGCCTGCGACTCGTCCAGCACGCGCTCGATGGCGCGGTTCAGCCGGCGGGCGGACTCCACGTCCCAGCCGAACGGCTTCTCGAAAGCCACCCGCAGGTAGCATTCGTGGCCCTCCGGGCACGGAGCCTGGCGCCGCAGAGCTCCTGCGGCGGACAGGTTCTCCAGTATTGGCTCTACCACTTCCGGCGGCACGGCCAGGTAGAACACGCGGTTGCCGGCCGTCTCGAACTGGCGGTCCAGCTCGTGCAGGCGCTTACCCAGTGCGGCGTGGGCCTCCCGCTCGTCGTAGGCGCCCTGCTGGTAGAATATCCGTCCGGCCAGTCCCCGCCAGACCTCCTCCTGCAGCGGCAGCACGCGGCTGTGGCGGCTCACCGCCTGCTCCAGCCGGTCGCGGAACTGATCGTCGGACATCTCCGTCCGGCCATAGCCCACCAGGATGGTGTTCGGCGGCAGCAGCTCCTCGCGGGCCAGGTTGTAGATGGCCGGAGCGAGCTTGCGACCGGTCAGGTCGCCGCTGGCCCCGAAGATGACGATAATGCAGCCCTCCGGCTCGTACTTCTCGTTCGTGCCCATGATGAGTCCCCCCCGGATGCCCCCGTCCAGCAGCAGTATAGCTGTTCGCGCCTGGTTACACAAACCGGCGAGTTGTCAGTCCAGTCGCGCCGGACGGCCCGAGGCGCCCGGCCCCCACCAGTCGTCAATGGTCCCCGGGCCGCGCAGGTGCTCGGTCAGGCCCCAGCACTCCAGCTTCCACCGCCCGTCCAGCACGGAGAAACGGTTGATGGCGGCATTACAGAGGGAGAACCGGCGCGGCTCCGCCAGGCCCAGCCCCAGCGCGTGGCGGAAGAAGCTGGCCAGCATCCCCCCGTGGGTCACTACCAGCATGTGCCCCCCGGCGTGCCGGCGCGCGATGGCGCTCGCCGTCTTCACCGCCCGCTCGTATCGCTGCCGGATGCTCTCCCCCTCCGGGATAACGTAGTCCGGGTCTCGCGAGCGGAAGCGGGCATAGTGTTCGGGGTGCGCCTGCTCGAACTCTACCATGGTGAGCCCCTGGAGGACACCCAGGTGGCGCTCGCGCAGACCTGCCTCCGGCCGCACCTCCATGCCCAGCGGTTCCGCGATGATCCGGGCCGTTTGCATGGCCCGCTCCAGGTCGCTGCTGTAGAACGCCTGGAAGGACTCATGCGCGAGGGCGCCGGCCACGGCCTGTGCCTGCCGCACGCCGAGGGGGGTCAGGTCGCTGTCCAGGTGGCCTTGCTGCTTGCCCTGGACGTTCCAGAGGGTCTCGCCGTGGCGCACGACGGTCAGGAGCGCGGGCCGATGCTCAGTCATCGGCTCCGCCTCCGCTCCCGGCCGCCCTGCCCCGCCCCAGCACGATGAGGTTCCGGTTGGTTATGCGCTCGTCAATGGCGGTCACCTTGTGCGCGCCGAACTGGCCGGCTATGACGCCGACGGCCGTCGCGTAGCGCACCCGGTCGTCGCAGTGCTTGATGCGCTGGAGGTATATGCCGTCGCGAATGCAGCACGGCATGGCGGCATAGCACGCGCCGGCCCCGACGGCCTTGCTCAACGCCACCTTCGTGGCCTCGTTGCAGGCGTGGATGCACACCACGTAGCTGCGGGGTTCGATAGCGACCTCCTCCAGCTCAGCCTCCACGTAGCGGACGTTGTCCAATCCTAGTTCCAGTTCCCGCGCAACGTCCAGGTAGTGGCCGAAGGCCGTTCGCCGCTCAGCGTCCACCGACAGGACCGACAGCCTGGGGAAGCGATAGGCGAGAAGGAGGCCCAGCAGGCCGTGCCCGGCGCACAGCTCGTAGATGCGCTCGACCCACCCGTCCCGCCACCTTTCGTAGATGTCCTGCCCGATGCGACGGTATGCCTCTACGGTTTCGAACAGCTCCTTGACCCGCAGGTAGCGCGGATGCCGCTCGGAGACCTGGCGGACGAACTCGGCCAGCTCCTCACTCAGAGTGCGCTCAGCCACGTAGTGCAGAAGCAGCTCCGTGCGCTCCGCCTCCAACCCGTGCACCATGGCGTTGGAGTCCATGGGGAAGCGCTCGAGCATGTCTGGTTCCCAGATGGTGTGCTCGGGCTCGCGCATGGGGTGTCTCCGGGGGATGTGGGGGCGGCGGCGGGCGAGATTACGTGAATCCGGCGACATCTGCAAGGAACGGATTGACGCCGCAGGGCCGGTCGTATAGAGTTCCCGGTTCACTGCCGTCCAATTCACACAAGGCACACCGATGCCCGGCGACCGGCCGGACGTCCTGATACTGATGACCGACCAGCAGCGCGCCGACTGCCTCTCGTGCGCCGGGCATCCGCAGCTTCGCACCCCGAACATGGACCGGCTGGCCGGGGAGGGAGTTCGGTTCAGCCGGGCCTGCACCACCAGCCCGCTCTGCGTCCCGGCCCGGGCATCGTTCATCAGCGG
>CAYFVS010000299.1:0-4100 GCA_964346565.1 uncultured candidatus Brocadiaceae bacterium
GGAAGACGTTGTACATGTTGCAGTTATGATAGAGCGTGTGCGCCCTTGCGAAACCCGCCGCGCCGGCAAGGTGGAACTCGCCCGTCTCCATGCTGCCGTCCACGCTGTCGTAGCCGAAACGCTCCGAACCACCCAGCGTCGTCTCCCCCACGGTGTCGCTGCCGAACAGCGCCAGCCCATCGTCCCAGCGCGTTGCCACGTGGTAGTCCACGGCGTCCGTGAGCATGTCCAACAGAGCGGCGCGCACGCAGCTCTCGTCCGCGGTGCTCCGGTAGGCGCTGAAGGCGCAGAGCACGGCGTAGTACAGGCCGTCGTCCTCCCGCTTCGTCCAGGGCGTGCCGACCATCTGGAGGTACTCGGGGCAGCGCCGGCCTTCCCACTCGGTCCACTCGGAGGGGTTCGCGAGGGCGAACGGAGCCCATATGCGGACGGGTCCGGGGTCACCCGCGCGAGCCATGTGGCTGGCGCTGATGGCGCCGTCCCGGAACCAGATCAGATGGTAGATGCGGTTCAGCGCCCCGAAGCAGGCCCCGCCCGCGTCCAGCCCGGACCACACCACCCGCCGGTTCAGCTCCGCCACCTGCCGGAACTCATCGTCCTGGATCTCCAACCGGCCGCGTGAGACCAGCGGCCGGATGGCCGCCTCGGTGTGCTCGGCCAGCTCCCGCCGCCCCAGGCCGCCGAGCCGGTCCAGCACGCGCCCAATCTGGTTGAGGCTCTCCTCGCCGCCGATCAGCACGACCTCATCCTGCATGATCTGGATTATATGCCGGCCGTCGGCCAGCACCCGATAGCGGTTCCGCTCGAACCCCTGGAACGCGACGAAGGAGACGATCTCCTCGCCCCGGTCGGCGAACTCCTCGTAGAGCAGGCCGTCCTCGGCCACAAAGGCCCCGTGCGGCGCGAACGCCAGCAGCAGCGGGCGCGACGCCGTCACGGCGAATACGTTCTCATCCGCCACGTTCAGCAAGCTGATGTCATTCTCTGCCCCTCCCTCCGACTGCGTCGCCAGCACGGTCAAGAAGGGATCGTAGCTGACCTCCTGCACCATGCCCGCGCGGATCTCGGGCAGCTCGGAGCGTGCGAACAGGGACGTGTAGTTGTCCCGGTTGGAGAAGTTCCGCGCGCGGAAGTCAGCGCGCCGGAACGCGTTGGGCTTATAGACCAACTCCAGCTCCGTGCCGTCTTCATGCACAAGAGCCGTCAGGCGGTTGCCGCAGCGATTCTGGAGGACGATGTTCTGCACGCCTTCCTCGACCTGTTCGGTCCGGTAAGGATCGCGCATGGACATGGGCGTGGTCTCCTTGATTGGGGTCGCACCATTATGTCAACGGCGAGGCGGGGCCGCAACGCGCCCCCCGTTGAAGCGGCGCCGGCGCCGCGCTACAATCCGGTCCGAAACTCCGCCCCGGTGTGACACGGGAGGGCCACATGGATCGGGAGCATCGCCGCGAACTGCTGGACAGGTGCAAGGGCATCCGGGTGACCGACTGGCACGACGCAATGGACACGCTCGGCCGGTTCGACCGGGGACTGATGGGTCCGGAGATCCGCCCCCTGTGGCGGGATACGGCCGAGTTCAGCCATTGCATAGTGGGCTTCGCGTTCACGCTGCGGTACGTGCCGTCCTCCAGGACCATCGTGGCAGAGGCCCCGGAGGACTTCCGACGCCAGGAGGGCGCCTGGTACGGCGAGGAACCCAACTGGGGCGATGAGTTGCAGCCGGGCGACGTGATTGTCATAGACGGCACCAACACGCGCGACACCGGCTACGTGGGCTCGATGAACTCCATGGTCTGGCTCAGCAAGGGCGCCGTGGGCATAGTGACCAACAACGGAGTGCGCGACACCGACGAGATCATCAAACAGAGAGTGCCCGTCTACTGCGACGGCTTCTCGCGGGGCATCATCCCCGGGCGCGTGGAGCTGGATTCCTACGGCGAGCCGGTCGAGTGCGGGGGTGTCTACGTCCGGCCCGGGGACCTGGTGGTCGCCGACGGGGACGGTGTGGTTGTGATCCCGGCCGAGCTGGCAGAGGAGGCCCTAACGATAGCCAGCCGGATCCAGCGCAACGACCAGAAGGCCCGCGCGCACTTCTACAAGGAGCTGGGGCTGCCGCCGGACTTCACGTTGGGCGAAGCCGCCGACCAGGTCTGAGCGCCGCTCCTCAGAGCACCTGCTGTGCGGCCGCGATGATCTTCTCCACAACACCGCTCCGCTCCTCGACGCTCCAGTCCGGATGCGTCGCCACCATGACGGTGCGGTTCAGGATGTCGAGCGAGCGGGCGCACGTGTCCGGGCTGTAGTCCTTCCGGCACGGCTCGTTCTCCGGCAGGTTGAACGGGTCCAGGGCCGGGTGGTGCGCGCCGCGGTGCTCCAGGATGGGGTCCCACTCGGTGTAGACGTGCCGGCCGGTCTTGCCGCAGACAGTGCCCTCCACGAGCTCCGCGAACCGGTCGGCCGCCCCCGCGTCCGGCAGGCGATACATCAGGTGCGTCGCGCACTCGTAGTCGGGGCTGTGTGAAGCGACGATTTCCAGGCCCGTATCCCGCGTCTCCTCCAGAACGTGCCGCTTGTGGGCGCGCATGGCCTCTATCATCGGCTCCAGCCGGTCGAGCTGAGCGTTCAGCATGGCGCCCTCCAGCTCGGAAGCCCGCGCGCCGGCACTGATGAACGGGCGCACGTCCTCGCTGCGGCCCTGCCAGTAGAAGTTGCAGCAGTCAATGGCGCAGCGCGCCCGCTCGGCCAACCGGTCGTCGTCGGTCACCACGGCGCCGCCCTCGCCGCAGGTGGCGTTCTTGTAGTAGTTGAAGCTGAAGGCCCCCGCGCGACCGATCGAGCCCAACATGCGTCCCTCGTAGCCTCCGCCGACGGCCTGGCACGCATCCTCGACGACCACCACGTCCCGGCGCTCGGCCACGTCCACCAACGCGTCCATGTCGCACGTCAGGCCCCACATGTGCACCGGGATCATGGCCCTGGTCCGTGGGCCGATGGCCGCCTCGGCGGCCTGCGGCGAGAGCATCAGCGACTCGTCAATGTCAACTATCACGGGGATGGCGCCGACCGAGAGCACGGCGACGGCGGTAGCCATGTAGGTGCAGGCCGGCACCAGGACCTCGTCCCCGGGGCCGATGCCCAGCCCGACCAGCGCTGCGTGCAGCGCCGCCGTGCCGCTGGCCGTCATGCACACGTGGCGCACGCCGAGCAGCTCCGCAAACCGCCGCTCGAAGCGCTCGCACTGGCCGCCCTCATGGTAGCGGAAAAGCTCCCCGCTCAGGATGACCTCAGCTATCGCGTCAACTTCCTCCCGGCCGACTCGGTACATCGTGTCACCTCCGCGGCTTCAGCTTGCGCTTGTATCCTCAGTCATCTGGCCCGCCATGTCAATGCACCATCGGCGCGGCCGGGTGACGCCGCGCGTTGACCTGCCGGGTCGCATCCGTTATCAAGGTCGGCGCTTCGCGCTTTGGCCGGGAGCGAGGTGCCTTGCACGAAACGCCGTTCACCATCGAGGTGACGCCCGACTGGCGGGCCCTGCGCGACTGCATCATGAGGAAGGGCACCCCGGAGCGGGTGCATCACATTGAGCTGTTCCTGGACTGGGAGATTCAGGAGGCCATCTGCCAGCGGTACGGCCTGCTGGAGGGGCTGGACCCGGAGGCCCCTCATTTCATGCAGCAGCGCGAGGTGGCCGTCCAACGCTTCTGCGGTTACGACTACGTGCGCCAGGGCCTGGACAGTCTCGAGATGCCCATGAAGCAGTGTTGCACGGCCGACACGGCTGGCCTGCAGCGGGCCGGCGGGCGGAGCTACATGGAGGAGCACGAGGGACCGATAACCAGTTCGGAGGAGTTCGAAGCCTACCCCTGGCCCGATCCCGAACAGGCCACCACCCATGCCCTCGAGTGGTACGAGGAGAACCTGCCCCAGGGCATGTGCGTGATCGGCAGCGGGGGCTTCGCCCACTTCGCCGAACATCTGACCTGGCTGATGGGCTACGAGACGCTCTGCCTGTCGCTCTACGACCAGAGGGAGTTGGTGCGCGTCATCGCCGACCGGCTGATGGAGATCTACGAGGTCAGCCTGGGGCGGATGCT
>CAYFVS010000300.1:0-16056 GCA_964346565.1 uncultured candidatus Brocadiaceae bacterium
CAACGTGGCCGAGTTCTACCGCCTCTTCCCCTGCCGGAGGGCCGGACGGGTGGACTGGATGGGGAACG
Organism: uncultured candidatus Brocadiaceae bacterium; assembly: GCA_964346565.1. Lineage (GTDB taxonomy): Bacteria > Planctomycetota > Brocadiia > SM23-32 > SM23-32 > JAWOCH01. The sequence continues at coordinate 69 of CAYFVS010000300.1, forward strand.
CCAACGCCGGCTTCCGGCGCAGCCTGCTGGAGGAGGTGGGTCCGTTCCGCAGCGCTCCTCGGCTGGCCGAGGACACGGACTTCCTGCTCAGGGCCAGGGCTCGGGGCCGCCGGCCGTACTTCGAACCGCGGGCGGCTGTCACGCACGACACGCCGCGGAACCGCCCCGGCGAGGTGTTTCGCTACTCGGCCCGGCACGCGGGCGTGACCATCCGGCTCAGACTGCGAGACCCCGAGCTGAGCGGGACGCCGCGCTTCTTCCGCAGCCCGGTGCTTCTGCTGCTGGCGGCGCCGCTGATTGCGCTATGGGTCACGGCGGGGGTTTACCTGGGCAGCTTGCGCATGTGGCGGCTGCTGCACACGGCCCCGGTGGTTTACGGGCTGAAACTCGCCTGGTGCGTCGGGGCGGCCCGATCGCTGTGGCGGGAGCCGCTCCAGGAGGGAGCCTGATGGACGACGAGATGCGCTTCAGCGTGGTGCTGCCTGTCTGCCACGGGGGCGCTTTGCTCCGGCAGGCGCTCGAATCGCTTCGGGCGATGGATTACCCCCGGCACGCCTACGAGGTCATCGTTGCCGCGGCGCCCGGCCAGCCGGAGGCAGAGCGGCTGGTGGACGAGACGTGCTCAGGTTGGCCCGTACGGATGCGCGCTTTGCGCGCCTCCCGGTCCGGCAGGTCGGCGCAGCTCAACATGGCCTGCAACGCGGCGCGAGGCCGCGTGCTGGCGTTCACCGACGACGACTGCACCCCGCCGCCCGACTGGCTGCGGCGCATCGAGCAGGAGCTGGCGCGCCGTCCCGCGACGGCCGTTCTCGGTGGGACCGACGAACTGAGCGGCACCGACGGGTCCTTCGACGTGGCCCTGGACTGGGTGCTGAGCCCCTTCGCCGGCACGGGCGGGGCGCGCGCCGCAGGGGGCGGAATGGGGCGCTGCTACCCCAAGCTGTGGAACATGGCCGTGCGTCGCGAGGCGGCCGTGCGCGCGGCCATCCGCTCGGGCGGGGACGGGCCGCAGGTCTTCGACGAGCGCCTGTGCGTCCACGAGGACGTGGACTTGTGCGTGCGCATCGAGCGGCGGGGTGGCGCAGTAGCGGTGGCACCGCACCTGCGCGTGTGTCACCGGCGCGAGACGAGCTTCGGCAGCTTCCTGACGCGCAATTTCCGCATGGCGCAGGTCAGCCGGCGGATCGGCGCTCATCGGGGGGCGCACTGCGCGCTGGCGGGCGCCCTGGTCGGTGGAGTGGCCCTGGTGGCGGGCGCCGCCGTGGCGCCGCCGCTGGCGCCCGTGGCGCTCGGCGCCGTGGGTGCCTACGTCCTGCTGCTGTCGGGCTGCGGCGTGGCGGCGGCAGTGCAGCGGCGGGACCTGCGCACTGCCGCCCTGGTGCCCGTCCTGCTGGCGGGACTGCACGGCGCGCGGGCAGTGGGATACCTCTGGCCGACCTTCGAGCGGGAGGAGGCGGGGTGAGCTGGCACGCCAAAGCGGCACTGGCCGGGGCCGTGCCCGGCATACTGCACGGCTCCCGGGCTTTCGGGCCACCCTACCAGGCGGCGCTCATCCTGAGCAACCGGTGCAACGTGCGCTGCGTTCACTGCTACTTCCACTCGCCGTTGCTGGATGCGCCGAACACCTTCCACCAGCGGTTCGCCCAGATGGTTGGAAGAGGGGGGATCCCCGATGCCGAGGGGAGCGCCCGGCCGCATGACGCCGACCCGGAGCATCTGCGCCGCACCACGGAGGAACTCATCGCGATGGGCACTGGCAGCTTCCTGTTCACCGCCACGGGCGAGCCCTTCGTGCACCCGGCCGCACTCGAGCTGATGGCCGCCTGCAAGGCAGCCGGGCGGGAGTGCGTGGCGAACACCAACGGCCTGCTGTTGAGCCGCGACGTTCTGGACGAGCTGCTGGAGATGGGCTTCGACCAGTTGCGCATCACAACGATGGCGGGCACCCCGGAGCTGTACGAACAGACCCATCCGGGCACGCCGGGGGCGGCCTTCGAGCGCATGGTGGAGAACCTGCGCTACCTGTCCGAACGCAAGAAGGCCCTGGGCGTCTCCCGGCCGGAGGTCTGCATCATCACTGTAGCCATCTCGCAGAACTACGACGCACTGCTCGAGGTGGCCCAACTGGCGGCCGAGGTCGGCGCCGAGCGCGTGTGGTTCCGCCCCTTCGACGACCTGGACGACCCATGCCTGGCCCCACTGGCGCCGAACCCCGAGCAGTCCACTCTCGTCCGACGGCAGGCCCGCCAGGCCGCCGCTTCCCTCGAAGCGCGCGGCATCCGGCACAACGTGCCGGGCTTCCTGCGGATCTTCGGGGGACAGATAGACACGGCCCCGCTCTACCGGCTGATCCCCTGCTACTACCCGTGGTTTGTGCTGCGGGTGGACACCGACGGCAGCGTGTACACCTGCTGCCGGTGCTACCGCCCGCTGGGCAACGTCCGCGAGCAAGAGGTGAGGGAGATATGGTACGGGCCGGCCTTCCGCGCCTTCCGCCGGAAGGCCGGCAACCTGAACCGCGGAGGGCAGCCCCCGGAGGCATGCACCTGTGGGCGTTGCGTCAACGCCCAGGCCAACGTCCGGGTCTATCGTCTGCTGCACCCGTTGCGGGGCCGGAGTGCCGCCCTGGAGCAACTGCGCCCGGGGGCCGGAGCGCAGGAGAGTGAACCCATCTGAGCCGCGATAAGGAGGGATGTACGTTGGGATGGATGAAACTGAGCCAGGCGGCGGCGAGATTGCCGGCGCTACTGCTGCCGGGGCGGCTTGAGTTCGACTTCGACGGCGTGCCGCTGCGCGCCACAGGTCTCACACTGCGCCGCCGGGCGAACCTGCTGCGCTCGGGCCTGGCGCAGGTGATGCGCCGGGAGCGGGTGCCCGGCCTGCCGCCGGTGCTGCAAGTCGAGCCGACCAACCTATGTAACCTGCGCTGTCCCCTCTGCCCCACCGGGACCGGCCTGTCCGACCGGGCGGGCGGCATGATGAGCCTGGCGACCTTCGACCGCCTGATGGACGAGGTGGGAGATGCCCTGGTCCTGGCCATCCTTTACGGGTGGGGCGAGCCGTTCCTGCACCCCCAAATGGGCTACATGATCGCCCGATGCACGGAGCTGGGGATCCTGAGCCTGACTTCGACCAACGGCCAGCACGTGCAGACGCGGGCTGAGGCGCTCGAGCTGGTGGACGCCGGCCTGAGCGCTCTCATCATCGCGATGGACGGCTACCGGCAGGAGACCTACCAGGCATACCGCCGGGGAGGGGACCTGGACAAGGTGAAGCGCTGCGTGGCTCTGGTCGCGGAGGCCAAACGCCACCGAGGATCGGAACTGCCCTGCACGTGTCTGCGCGTGGTAGTCAGCCGACAGAACGAGGGAGAGCTGGCCGACATGCGGCGCTTCGCTCGGAAGGCAGGGGTCGACATCTTCTCCACCAAGACGCTGGGCTGCCTGGCAGAGAGCGATGCCTACGGGCAACTTGAGACGACCGAGCGAAGTCTGTGGCGCTACGCCCCCGGCCGGGAGCAACGCCGGCGCGCGGCCCCCGTCCGGTGCCCGTACCCGTTCCGGCAGCCGACGGTGTTCTGGGACGGCACGGTGGTGGGCTGTGAGTTCGACTACAACCTGGAGACCCCCTGGGGTCGGCTGGCCGAGAGCAGCTTCAGACGGATATGGAACGGCGCTCCGGCGCGGCAGCAGCGCCGCGCCATGCTCTGCGGCGAGCAACGGCCGGCCTTCTGTGAGTTGTGCCCATACCTGGGCCGTGGGAGCGACGGTTCGGCGCTGGAGGTCGCGCGACTCCGCCCGCCGGCGGTGGCGAGCACCAGATGAGCCCACCTTGCCCCCTTGCAGCGACCATGGACGAAGCGCAGACCGACAGGTCGAGCCCCGTTGCCGGCTCCCGGCGAGGTGGCCCGCTCACGATGCGCTTCCTGGTCATCCTGTTCGTCTCGGCGGTGCTGCTGCACGCGGTGGGGCTGAACGCGAATTGGCGCTTCCAGCGGGACAGTGCCGTCTACCTGAGCCTTGCCCGCGCGCTGGTGGAGGGACGGGGGTACGTGCACAACGGCCGGTTCCACACCCGCTACAGCCCCGGCCTGCCGGTGACCCTGGCTGCCGTCGGTTCGGCTACGGGCATGCCGGAGATGCCCTCGGACAGCTTCCTGCCCCTCAACGCCGTGGGCGTCGCGGCCGGGGTGGGCTGCGTGGCGTTCATGGCGCTCATCATGCGGGAGCTGGGGCTGAGCTGGGTCCAGGCCACCGTGCCCGTGGTGCTGCTGACCTTCTCCCGCACCAGGTACTACTACTCGCTCCAGATAATGACGGACGTCCCGTTCGCGTGCCTGGCCCTGGGGGCGCTGTGGTGCGGGCTGCGGATGCGCGCGGCGCGGGGGGCGGCCTCCTGGGCGTGGTGCGGCGGCGCAGCGCTTCTGGCGGCGACGGCCAGCATGTTCCGCCCGGTAGGGCCCTTGCTGGTCCCGGCGCTGGCGGCCGGACTGTGGCTGCACCGGGACGCGCTGCGACGCTGGCTGCCCGCAGCCGGCAAGACGCTGCTCATCCTGCTGGTGGTGCTTGCGCCGGTGATCGCGTGGTCCGCCCACAGCCAAGCCCAGGCCCCCGAGGCGGAGGTGGGCTACACCCGGAACAAGCTGGACCCGCAGCAGTTAGTCAAGAGATCCGCGGTCCTGTTTGCACGCTGGTCGGAGCACCCGGAGGGCTTTGCGGACGCAGCGTTCGGCTCGAACCTCGGCATCGTCCCGGGCCTCATCCTGATGGGCGTGATGGCTGTGGGCCTGGTCGTCTCGCTGCGGCGTGGGGAGCGCATGTTGAGCGTCTTCGCGCTGCTGTGCATTGCGGCCATCTTATGCGGGGGGTGGGCCATCCGCCGGCGCTACCTGGTGCCGGCGCTGCCGGTGATGCTCTACTGGCTGGTGCTGGGCGGGACGGCCGTCGGCGCCTGGTTGCGCCGGCGGACGCGTTTCTGGACGCCGCAGCGCCTGGGGCGCCTGGGCTGGGGGTGCGTGGTCTGCCTGTTGGCGGTCAACGTCGTGCGCATCGGCAAGCTGGTCTGGCAGAACCACTCGCCGGACTTCTACCGGCGTGTGGAGGACGGCGTTGTGGAGAGCTACCTGCCGGCGATCGAACACCTCCGGGCGTGGGCGGCGCCGGACGAGGCCGTCCTGGCGCGGGAGGATTCGATGGTGGGCTACTTCACCCGCCTGCAGACGGTGGGCTTCTCGCAGGACCCGGCCCACAGGACGCCGGCCGGGCTCATCGAGGACATGCGGTCGGCGGGCGTGCGGTACGTGCTGAGCGACCGGCGGCACGAGGAAAGCACCCGGGCCATCAAGCGACTGGTCGGCGGGCATCCCGGGGCCTTCAGGCCAGTGCGCAAGTGGCGCGGGCTGGAGCTGCTGCTGGTCTATCCGGCCCGGTTGCGGCAGATCGCCCGCACCAGAGCATCCCAGGAGGCGCCGTCGTCGGTCGCGGCGTTGCGGCTTGTGCGCTCAAGCTCTGCCGGCTCCAGGCTCTCGGCGATGGCCCGGGCCAGCGCTGCCGCGTCGCCCGGCGGCACGAGCCGTCCGTTGACCCCCTCCTGGATCACCTCCGGCAGGGCGCCGACGCGAGTGGCGACGACCGGCCGGCCGAAATCCAGCGCCAACCGTGTCACCGCGCTGGCCGACGCCGACAGGTAGGGCTGCACCACCAGGTCGGCCGCCGCGAAGTACAGCCCCACCTCCTCGTTCGGGATGTAGCGGTCCTCCAGCCGCACCCGCCCGGCCAGGCCCAGCTCGCGAATGCGGCGTTCGTACGGACGCCTGTCCTCCCAGAACTCGCCGGCCACCACGAGGGTCGCTTCCGTATCACCCGCGAGGCGGGCCATCGCCTCCAGCAGCACGCCGACGCCCTTGTACTGGCGCACGAAACCGAAGAACAGCACCACGCGACCGTCGAGCCCGAGCCGGCGGCGGGCTTCCGCCCGGCCGCAGGAGGGCAGCCCCAGCCCGCGCAGGGACGGATGCGGCCAGGTGGACACGGGCACGGAGCCGCCGACCAGCCGTTGCACCCGGCGACGATTGGCCTCCGAGTGCGTCACGACGCGGTCGGCCCGCCTCAGCAGCGCGCGGCACGCCATCGTCTTCCACCAACGGGGCTCGTGCTCCACCACGTTGTGGCACAGCACGGCCACCCGGGCCCCACAGGTCGCCCGCAGCCGCGCTACGACGTAGAGGAACTGGGGGGCCCAGAAGGCCGTCCACCAGGGCACGATCAGCAGCTCCGCCCCGAAGGCCGCCGCCGCACGCACCGCGGCGTGCCAGGTGAGCGGGTTCAGCGGATCCAGCAGATACTGCACGCCTCCCGGCCGCACCGGCGCTCGGCTGGGGTCCCGGTCCGTCCGGCCGGGGTAGAGCCATCGTGGATATTGGCGTCGGAAGGAGATGAAGCGCACCTGGTGGCGCCTGCGCAGGGCACGGGCCAGCAGCGTGGTGTGGTGGGCGATGCCGCCGCGGAACGGATAGGCCGGACCGATCAGCACCACGCGCATGAGCAGATCCCCTCACCCTTCGGCCGTCGTCTCCTGTTCACCGTCGCGGGCCAGCTTCAGCCCGTCCAGCAGCGAGTAGCTGAACGCCAGGCCGAGAACCAGGGTCACCAGCGTGTGCACGGCCCGGACCACCAGAGCGGCCAGCAGCGCCAGCTCCATCGGCAGCCCCAGCAGCGAGGCCCCGCCGGTCACTATGCCCTCCCGCACCCCCAGCCCGGCGGGCGTGATGGGCAGCAGGACGCTGAATGCCCCCAGGCAATGGAGGACTATGGCCTGCGGGGCACTAATCGGCAGACCGACGGCCCGCCCGCAGACGAACAACCCCAACCCCCCGGTGCCCACCTGGACGGCGCGCAGCCCGATGACCCGCCCCACCATGCCCATGTGGCGGGGATAGAGCCGCAGGCCCTCGCTGGCGCGCTCCAGATGCCGCCGGACGGCCTCCACCGGCACCAGCCCCACCAGCCGGGTTCCCACCGCGAGCCCGACCGCCCCGGCCAGGGTAATGCCCAGCAGGGCGGTCAGCACCGCCAACATCCTCGCTGCGCCGGGGGCGCCGCTGACCAGCAGGACGGCGCCGGCAAGAAGACCGGTCAGCCCCGCGGCGATCAGCGCGAGCACGTTACCGCCGGCCACAATGGCCCCGAAGTGGGCCAGCGGCAGCCGATGGGCCTTCTTCAGGTACAGCGCCCGGACCGCCGCCCCCGCGTGCCCGGGGGCCAGGTGGTTGTACATGGTGTTGCACACCGACAGGCCGAACCACTCCTGGAACGTCAGCTCCGCCCCGAACGCCCGGCACAGCTCGCGGAACTGCATGGCCATCAGCAGCTTGTTCGCCAGGTTCAACCCGGCCACCACCAGCAGGTAGGGCCAAGCAATCCGCCTCAACGCGCGGGCCATCTCCCCATGCCGGCCCACGTACCACACCGCCAGGACAACCAGCACGAGCAACACGAACCACCTGGCAAGGCGCTTCATCACAGGGGGCGGACGGAGTCAGAGTGCACTATGGGGAGACTGGGCGCGCTCACCGTTGCCCTTCGCGGGCGGCGTCCGGCTCCGCGGCCTCGTCCATCTCCAGTTTCTTCAGCCGGTAGAGGCTCTCCTCGATCAGCCGCCGGTTTGCCGATATCATGTCCGCCGCCAGCCCGATCATGCCCACCACAAACCCGACGATGATGAGCATGGCCGAGAGCACGACCGACTGGACGTGACCCGCGCCGTCGCCGGACAGGAAGTAGAGCAGGAAGCGCACGCAGCCGGCCACCCCCACCAGCACCAGAAGGAGCGCCGCCAGCCCGAACACCCGCAGGGGGCGCACCATGGTGAAGGCCCGCACGATGTCCACCGCCTGCCGCGCCAGGTAGTGCAGCGTGCTCTTCATCAGCCGCGAGGGGCGGGTGCAGGCGTTGGTGCGCACGGGCACGCTGCTGATTGCGAGGCCGCTGCGGGCGGCGCGGATTATCGTCTCCAGGCAGTGACTGTAGGAGCCGTTCAGGTTCAGCCGCATGGCCGCGTCGCGGCTGTACGCGCGGAACCCGCTGGCGGCATCGGGTACGTTGACCCCCGCCAGCCGACTCACCGTCCAGGAGCCCAGCCGCTGGAGGCGCTTCTTCAGCCACGAGAAGTGCTCCACCTGCCCGATGGGCCGCTCCCCGATGACCATGTCCGCCTCTCCCGCCAGTATGGGCCCGACCAGTGCCTCGATGTCTGCGCCCTCGTACTGGTTGTCGGCATCGGTGTTGACGATGATGTCGGCCCCGGCGCGGAGGGCGGCCTCGATGCCTGCGCGCCAGGCGGCGACCAGGCCTCGTCGGCGGGGCAGTTCCACCACGTGATCCACGCCCTGCTCACGGGCGATGCGCGCCGTGGCGTCCTCGCTGCCATCGTCCACAACCAGGGTCTCGACCGAGTCAATGCCGGGGATCTCGCCTGGCAGGCAGGCCAGGGTCGCGGGCAGGGACTGTTGCTCGTTGTAGCATGGGATCTGGACGACTAGCTTCACGGTCCCCCTCCGAACGGTCGAGACTGATTATATGCCCGGCGGCCCAGGGCGTCAACGGGGCCGGCCGTCAGGCGCCGGCTCGCAGCATGGCCACCGTCTCGCACGCCTGCCGCGCCGCTTCCGTGACGGCCCCCCAATCCCCTTCGGCGATGGCACCACGCCGGGCCAGCCAGCTCCCGCCGACCGCCAGCACGCACTCCATCTTCAGGTAGTCCGCCATGTTACCGGCGTTGACCCCGCCGGTGGGGATGAACCTGACGCCGGTGTGGGCATAGGGGGCGGCCAGGCTCTTCAGCAGGCGCGCACCGCCGGCGGCCTCGGCCGGGAAGAACTTCAACACGCGCAGACCAAGGGCCAGCGCCGCCTGCACGTCGGTGGGCGTCACAACGCCCGGCGCGAAGGCGACCCCGGCTTCGCCCGCCGCCCGCACAACCTCGGCGCTGAGGCCCGGCGCCACGGCGAACTGCGCGCCGCACTCGGCAGCCCGCCGCGCCTGCTCCGCCGTCAGCACCGTTCCCGCCCCCACCAGCATGTCCGGCCTTTCGCCGCTGAGGAGGCGGATGGCCGCGGCGGCGGCATCGGTGCGGAAGGTTATCTCCACCGCGCTCAGCCCGCCGGCCAGAAGCGCGTCCGCCAGCGGCAGGGAGTCCTCGGCGTCGTCCAGCGCGACCACCGGGACGACGCCCACCGCCGCCATCCTGTCGAATACCTCCCCTGCCGCCATGATGCGCTCCTCCATGTAGGGCGAGGCGTCACGCGCCAGTTTGGTCGGGCGCGCCGGGATCATACGGGTTCGTGTGCCAGCCGCAGGGGATGTGCCAGCCAGCCGAACAGTACTCGACGGCGTTCATCTGCGCGGCCGCAGGACGGAACGGCCCAGGCGCTGCAGCGCCTGGGCCGCTCCGGGCAGTTGACCTGTATTCACACGTCCGTTCGCCAGGCCAGCACAAGCACCGTGGCGACGCGCCGCGAATCAGGGCGTGGAATCACACGTCTCCACATTGGCGTCCGGGTCGTAACCGTGGAACGGCTCGACCACGTTGTCAACGCAGAACGTGACGTTGGGCTTGCCCTTGTGCCATGACGAGCCAATCGAGGCGAGGCCCGTCTCGTCCGTCGTGCCGCTCTGCGTCTCGTTCAGGTCACCGGAGAACGTCCCGGTCACGGCCGCGCCGCTGACGGGGGCGCCGTCCTGGTCAACGATGACAACGTCCGCCTTCGCCTGATACCAGCTCTTCGAGCCCGGAGGCCACCAGACCGTGATGGAGTCCACGTGCATCGTGGCGCCCGGCACCCTGACCGAGAGTGATACCGCGGCAACGTTGCTGTCCAGCGCGCCGTCGTACGCCTTGTAGGCGAAGCTATCGGCGCCGGTGTAACCCGGGCTCGGGTTGTAGGTGAACGAGCCGTTCGAGTTAAGCGTCAATGAGCCGTGCGAGACGTCGGCCACCAGGATGGCCGTCAGCGGATCCTCGTCGGGATCCTCGTCATTGCCCAGCACGCCGGGAGCCGAGACGTTCAGCGTCGTGTCCTGGTCGGTGACGTATGAGTCGTCGTTCGCCACCGGCGGATCGTTCGGAACCAGCACGGCGATGGACACCGTGGCAACGTTGCTGTCACCCTCGTCCCCGTCGTTGGCCTTGTAGGTGAAGCTGTCATCCCCGGTGTAGCCGGCGCTCGGCGTGTAGGTGAACGAACCGTCCGCTTCGAGTGCAAGCGAACCGTGCGAGACGTCGCCGACCAGCACCGCCGTGATCGGGTCGCCGTCCGGATCGTTGTCATTGCCCAGTACACCCGGGGCAAGCACGTCCAGCGTCGTGTCCCGATCCGTGCTGTACGTGTCGTCCTGAGCCACGGGTGGGCCGGCGTCCTGGAAGTTCAGCATCGAGACGGAGTATGCCGGCGTGGTCCAGGTGTAGGTGGTGCCGGCGCACGTATCCTTGTACGGCGCGGGCAGGCTGGGCGCCGAGGGGTCGGGCATGTGGACGCCGTTGTAGTACGCATCCGTGTTGTCCGGAGAGCCCGCGCCCGGCTTGACCTCGTAGACGCTGACGCTCTTGCCCGTGGGATCGAAGCCGCTGAAGCCGACCTGCACGCTCCGTGGCGTGTCCGTCTTGTTGATAAGTATCACCTGGACGGTGCCGTCGGGCTTCTTGCCGGCATAGCCGCTCATGGTGGTGGCCGGGTCCAGCAGCCCGTTGACGGCCAGCACGTCCTTGCCCAGCTTGCTCAGGATGGGGTAGATGTAGTACGACGGGGTGGGCGTGTCGGGGGGCTCCCCGCCGCGTTCGTCCCCGTAGAGGATCCCCCAGTTCCTGATCACGTTGTGGATGCAGCCGAACAGGCAGACCTGCTTCACGCCATACTTGTAAAGCGCGCAGGTCCAGTCGGCGTTGCCGATCGCGCAGGCCATCTTCGCAGCCATGTTCCCCGGGGAGTACGGACCGCAGGCACCGGTCGTCTCGCTCAGGAACACCGGCAGGTCGCGCGTGTCGTTCGCCTGGATGACCGACTGAATGTAGTCCCACCTGTCCTGCCAGTTCTGGGCGTTGTCTATGACGTCGGTCCACCGGGACCGGGCTGGGCATTCGTAGGCGTGGATGCAGACCACGTCCACTGCGCCCGTGCCCGTCTTGTTGCCGCAGGTCTGCATGAACATGTCCAGACTGTGCAGGCCCCACCAGTACCAGGTGTTGCCGCCGGTATGCCCGCAGACCTTGATGGAGCTGTCGCGAGCCTTCATGGCCGGGGCCTGGTCGTTGAACGCGTCAAGGTACCACTGGAAGGCTTCCCAGTCGTAGTCGTTCTCCAGGTCCAGGTCGGGCTCGTTGCCGACGTCCCAGTAGGGCACTTCGATGCCGTTGTTCTTGCAGTAGGTGACCCAGTCGGCTGCGTGCGTGCCGGAGGGGTCGTTCGGCTGCCCGTTGCCCAGCTCGTTCGTCGTCGGGTTGGTCTGGAGGTAGAGGACGCACTCCGGGCCAACGCCCTGGGCGTAGTTCCACACGTCCATAGTGCTGGTGGAAGACCAGCCGCCCGCGTAGGGATCGGCCCAGTCATACCAGTTGCCCGGTTCCCCGCCGGGGAAGCGGATGACCTTAATCTCGGCGTTCCGCAGCGCCAACATGCTGGCTGTACTGCCCTGAATGTCGTCCCAGAAGGCCACGTAGTTGACGCCGACCGTTCGCTCAATGGTGTTGAGCACGGTCGAAACGTCAACCGTCACAGCCTCGTCTGCCGCCATGGCAGGCGACATCCCCACTGACAGAACGCAGCCCAGCAACGTCGCCAGCGCCAGGAACCTCACCGCTCTCCTTGTTCGAACCATGACCAGTCACCTCATAGAGACACCGGAACCGTACCGCACCGTTGGCTACATCTCCGCCTCTCTCCTCCGCTGAGGAAGCCTCTGGAGCCCGGGACGACACGACAGGTCGCCGCCAATCCCGCGACCGCACTTGCCACCACTCCCTGGCGGGAGGTCTCTGCCGAGAGTCCCCATTTACGGCAGCGCAGTCCCAACTTCGGCACAACCGACATACTAACCTGCCCGCTGAGTTTGTCAAGTCGTCCTTGTCGGTTCGCCAGGAGACGATGCCCACAGGCGGAGAGGCAATCCTGCGGCGGGGGAAGGCGCGCCCCGCGCGGGCGAGGCGTCAAGCAGCCGCGCGGTTGCGGCCAGGCCCTGGTGAGGTAGAATCCTACGGCAGCCTCACCGGTGAGCTGCCCGGCTACCATCGCTCTCACAGCGGCCCACATGCATCCTGCCATAGAGCCAGCCGAGTTCCGCTTCGAGCGCGTGAGCATCACCGGCGGCACGGGCACCGTCGGCAGCCAGTTCCTGAAGGTGCTCCTGGCCCAGTTCCCCCACGTGGCGCAGATCAACACCACCTGCCGCCCCGGCAGCCCTCGTGCTGCCAGAATACCCGACGCCGACCGCCTGAACGTCGTCCGGGGGAGCATCAACGACCTGGACGTGTTGCGCCAGATGGCGGATGAGGGACAGGTCGTCTACCACCTGGCCGCCTGGCTGGCCAACACCGCCATGCCGGACAGGACCACCGTCTACGTCACCAACAGCCTGGCCACGGGCGTGCTGGCCCGGCTCTGCGCCCGGCGGGGCAGGCGGTTGGTGTTCACATCCTCCCACAGCGTCTACTTCGCCGGGCCGTACCGGGGGCGCATTGAGGAAGACGGATACCCGTTCCGCGGTGACTTCGTCCGGTGGATCGGCCAGGTCAGTGGGCCATACTGCGACTTGATGGACGCCATCGTCGGAGGCGAGACCGACTTCGGAGCCGCCCCTGAGGCAATCCGGGAGATGCACGACGCTCTGCCCCCGCCTCTCGAACCGAAGATCTACGACAGAGACGCCTATCATCTCTACTGCCTGACCAAGCTGCTGGCGGAGCGGTTCGTGCTGGACGAGGGCGGCGTCGTGCTGCGGCTGAGCAACGTCTACGGCCCCGGCGACGACTCCACTCAGGCGGTGGGCGAGGCGTGCCAGCGGCTCCTCGCCGCCGAGCCCGGCGACCGCCTCCAGGTCAACCAGCCTTTCAAGAAACTGGTGCCTAACTACCTGGGGGACATCATCAAAGCGTGCGTCCGGGCGGGGGGCCTCAGTTTGCCGGAGGGCGTCTCGCCCGTCTTCACCGTCGCGTCACAGGAGGATTACCTGCGGGAGGACGGCCTGCTGCGGGCCGCCGCCGCGGCCCTCAACCGGATGCGCGGCACCAACCATCGCTACGACGTGGAGCGCCTGCCGCCCGAGGAGAAGAGGGCCTTCACCTACGACCTGACGAAGATGAGACGGCATCTGCTTCACGGGGAGGAGCCAACCCCGTTCGGGCACGGGATCACCGAGCAGCTCAAGTGGCTGATGGCGCGGACGGAGGGCAGGGAGTCGGCCGGTCCGGCCCTGACCATCCGCTTCGCCGGCGGTCAGCGTAGAACGGTGGGTCCAACGTCTCGCCGGACGAAGCGCGGCGAGGATGCCGCACCTACCCAATCAGGAAGTGGGCCGTCCGGACAGGAGGCATCATGCAACCGAGGGTCTTCTTCATCCACACCATCAGCGGGCTGACCGACACGTTCAACCGCCTGTATGCCGAGCACGTCGGCGAGGGCAGGCTGACGCACATCTCCGACGAGAGCCTCATCCAGCGCGCCCTCCGCGCCGACGGCCTCACGCCGGCCATCTACCGGCGCGTCTGCGAGCACGTGGTGGCCGCGGAGCAGGCCGGCGCGGACTTCATCCAGCTCACCTGTTCGTCCGTCTCGCCCTGCGTGGACGTGGCGGCACACCTGGTCAGCGTGCCCGTGCTCAAGATAGACCGGCCGGTCGTCGAGCAGGCCGTCCGCGCGCACAGGCGCATCGGCGTCATCGCCACCGCCTCCTCCACGCTGAAGCCGAGCACGGAGCTGGTCCGGCAGACGGCGCGCGAGCTGGGCCGGGAGGTGAAAGTCCGCTCCGTGCTCTGCGAGGGCGCCTACGACGCCCTGCTCGGCGGCCAGATGGAGCGGCACGACGCCATAGTGAAGGCCCACCTGCTGGAGCTGGCCGAAGGCAGCGACGCCGTGCTGCTGGCCCAGGCGTCCATGGCGCGCATCGCTTCATCGCTGGACGAGGACGAGCCGGACGTTCCCGTGCTCTCCAGCCCCGGCCCGGCGATGGAGCGGCTGGGTCGGCTGGTGCGGGAGTGGCGAGCGAGCACGCAGGGCGCAGTTGGGGAGCACGACCGGTGAGATTCGCCATAGTGGCCGACGACGACACCGGCGCCTCCGACGCCGCCAGCATGTTGACAGCGGAGGGCGTCCGCACCGTCCTGCTGCTCCACTGGGACCGGCTGGAGACCGAACGGGCCCTGCTGGGGGCCTTCGACGCCATCGTGGTCGGCACGCAGTCGCGCTCGACCCCTCCGGACGTGGCCTTCGAGCGCACGCAGGCTGTCCTGGAGCTGTTGGGGCCCTACTCGCCGGCCAAACACCAGATCAAGTACTGCTCCACGTTCGACTCAACCGAGCAGGGCAACATCGGGCCGAGCCTGGACGCCGCCTGCGACTACCTGGGGGCAGAGGCGAGCATCGTCTGCCCCGCCCTGCCGGTCAACGGGCGGACCACCTACAACGGTTACCATTTCGTGCACGGCCTCCTGCTGTCCGAATCGCCGCTGCGCGACCATCCGCTCAACCCGATGACCGACGCCAACCTGGTCCGCTGGCTTCAGTACCAGACCGACCGCAAGGTGGCCAGCGTCAACCTGCGGGAGGTCAGGAAGGGCGCCGCCGCCCTGGCCGAGCACATGGCAGAGGCGGTCGCCGACGGAGCGGCTTACCTGGTGACCGACGCCGTCCAGCAATCGGACCTGACGACCATCGCTCGGGCGACCGAAGATTGGCCGCTGGTCAGCGGCGGCAGCGGCATCACAGCTGAGATTCCGCAGTTGCTGTTCCCGGAGCGTTCGCCGCTGTCGTTCGCCGAGCGCATCAGGGAGGCGACCGGCCCCCTGCTGGTGGTCTCGGGCAGCCGGTCGCCCGCCACCCGCGCTCAGGACGGCCACGCACTGGCCCACGCGTTCGCCCAGGTGCGCGTGGACCCGCTTGAGGCGGTGCGTGGCGAGTTCGATGTCGAGCAGGCCGCGGCAGCGGGGTTGGCACGGCTTCGGGCCGGCCAGTCCGTCGTCGTGCGCGCAGCCGGCGAAGGGGACGCTGGCGTGGCGCAGGTGCAGCGGGCCGGGAGGGCGCTCGGCCTCTCTGAGCAGCAGGTTGGCGGGCTTGTTGGCGACGCCCTGGCCGCGGTCGCCCGGAGGCTGGAGGCTGAAGGGCCGGTCGGACGACTGGTCGTATCGGGCGGCGAGACCGCCGGCACGATCTGCAGGGCGCTCGACATCCCCGCGCTCGAGGTAGGGCTGCCCATAGAGCCCGGCGTGCCCTACTGCTTCCCCCTGGGCAGGCCGGGGCTGCTGGTGGTGCTGAAGTCGGGCAACTTCGGCAGCGAGGACTTCTACGCGCGAGTGGCCGACTTGGGCCGGTGACCGCTCCGGGGTGGAGAGACCGCACCCGTCTTGCCCGGCCCTCCAGGGGGCCTCGGAGTGGCGCGCGGCCACTCACGGGGCAGGCCCAACCGAGAGTGGTATGCGGCCCGACCCGCCGGCGCGGGCCGGGCCGCTTGCCCGCGGAATCTCCGGCAACCGACTGGTGTCAGTTGCTGTCGCAGGTCTCTACGTTGTCCGCTGAGTTGTAGGTCAGCGTTGCGTGGGTGATGTCGTCCACGCAGAACGTGACACTGGTCACGTTCTTCGCGGTGACAGTGCTCGCGACAATCGCTACGCCGTTGGAGTCCGTCACGGCCGAGCAGCCGCTCTCGGAGATGTCCCCGCTGAACGTGCCCGTCACCGTGGCGTCCGCCACCAGACCGCCCTGGTCGTCCTTGACGACGACCGTGGC
>CAYFVS010000301.1:0-3559 GCA_964346565.1 uncultured candidatus Brocadiaceae bacterium
AGGAACGGGCCCTCGCCGGAGGCAATCCGCCGGCAGGCCGCCACCTCGTCGGTAAACAGCTCATCGAAGCCGCGCAGCACCTCGCTGCCCGCCCACATCCAGTTGGACTCGCCGTTCTCCAGCACGGCCACGGTCGTGTAGCCCCTGGCTTTCAGCTCCTGGGCCAGCATGTTAACCTCGGGGTGCACGGCCCAGGTGAACAGCGCCCGCGCGCCGTGCCGGGCGGGGTAGAGCCCGCTCAGCAGCGACGCGTGCGCCGGCGTGGTCAGGGGCGCCGGACTCAGGCAATCGGTGAAGTACCGGCCCTGGCCGAAGAACTCATCCAGGTTCGGCGTGCTGAGCTCGGAGTCCAACCCGTAGGCGCTCAGGTGCGTTTTCTGGGGGCAGGCGCCGACGCAGTCGTAGCGCAGCGTGTCCAGCGAGATCAGCACCACGCTCCTGAGTTCTGAGTCACTCACCTTCTGCGCCTCCTGCCGCAGAGCTCGCGGACTTTGCGCCACAGGTGGCCGAGCAGCGCGCGGGGCCCCTCGTCGAAACACCGCCTGACGCCCGCGCGGATCAGGTGCGGCCCGCTGGCACTCTCCAGCCCGTAGCGCCGCCCATAGCGCTCCCCGCCGAGGACCGTGCCCTGGGCCAGCAGGACCACCCCTCGCAGCTCGTTCGGAACGGCGTCCTCGTAGGGGCGGGCCGCGCGGAGCAGGTTCCGCGGGGGCGGTGTGGTCTCTATCATGCTCTCGGCCGACAGGCGGTACCAGAACAGCGGCTCGGGCACCACCTGCAAGTCGTAGCCCGCCAGCACGGCCTTCGCGAAGAACTCCCAGTCCTCGCAGCCCAGCCCGTATTCCTCGGTGAACCCGCCCAGCTCGATGAACGCGTCGCGGCGGATCAACGCGTTTGCGTCTCCGAATGTGTTGTAGAACAGCCCGGCCCCGGCGGCTGCGCCCAGGAAGACCGAGATCCAGCTCTCCACCGGGCTGCCCAGCGGCGACGCTTCGCCCAGGAAGTTCTCCCGGCAGGCGGTCAGGATCTCCGTCCCCGCGTGCTCGGCGATGGCCACGAAGGCGGACAGCTCGTGCTCCTTCGCGCAGTTGTCGTCGTCCATGAACAGCAGGTACTCGCCCCGCGCGTGCCGCGCGGCGGTGTTGCGGGCGGCGCCCAGATAGCGGTTCTCCTCGCGCATGACCAGCCAGCCGCGAGGAGCGAAGCGGTCCTCCAGTTCGTCCAGCAGGGCAAGGGCCTCAGCGTCAGTGCTGCCGTCGTCAACCAGAACGACCTCGTAGTTCGGGTAGTCCTGCCGCTCGATTGAGTCCACCGCCTGGCGAAGCAGCTCGGGACGGTCGTGGGTCACCATGCAGACGCTGACCAGGGGCGGCTCCTGTGGCAGCGGCGGATAGCCGGCGCGCGCCCCATCGGCCGCCCGCGACAGCCCGTCGTGCCAGCACAGCCAGCGCCGCCGGTTCTCCTCCGGGTCAATGGACATCCGGGGCACCGCCATGCCCTCGGCCAGCGCCCGCCCCAGGCGGTCCGCCAGGACATCGGCACGGAACGGCACCAGCACCCGTTCCCGGTCCTGCTCGGCAATCATCTCCGGGATGCCGCCCACGTCCGTGCTGACGAACGGGATGCCGTTGCCCAGGCACTCCATGACCGTCATGGGCAGGTTGTCAATCAGAGACGGCATCACCGCCAGTACGCCATCCCTGCACAGGTAGTCGAGCGCCTCGGGCTGGACGCGGTCGGTGATGACGCGGCAGGGGACCGGCCAGGCTGCGGCGCGCCGTCTCACGTAGCGTGCCGCGTCCTCGCCGGCCGCACGGCCCGAACGGCCCAGGAAGGTCACCCGGAAGTCCCACGGCCCACTCTCCAGCAGGCCGTCCACTGCGTCGCAGAACAGCACCAGTCCCTTGCGCGTCTCCAGCCGGCCGAAGAAGACCAGCTCGTCAACCGGCACACGCTTGCCGCGCGCCGGCCGGCCGGCCTCCCCGGCCCGCCGGGCAGCGGGCGGGAGCAGGTTCGGCTGCACGTAGCAGCGCTCGGGCAGCTTCCAGCCTTCCATCTGCATCCATCCCAGCAGGTAGCGGCTGGGGCTGATGACCACGTCCGCCAGAGCCACGCTCTGTCGTTCCATGTGGTCCAGCTCGAGGGCTGCCACGCGCGCCACGCATCCCAGGTTGTTCGTCTCCGCCCACATCGTCGGGCTGTGGGTGCCGACCACGAGGGTGGTCTCCCCGAAGGCCAGGCCCTGACGCTTGGCAATGACGGGCCAGTAGCCCGGCCCATGCCACTCGCTGAAATGGATCACGTCGAACTCGCGCTCCCGCAGCCATCGGTAGGCGGCGTGGGAGAACACCAGCCGGTCGGCGCTCATCGTCCGGTAGTCCGGCCGGGGGTCCGGCAGAGGGACCAGGCGGATGCCCCACTCCGCGTAACGCTCGGCCCAGCGCTCGAACCCGTCCGTCTCCGACCGCTGGCCCAGCATGAACAGGACGGTCACCTGGTGGCCGGCTTCGGCCAGGGCGCGGGCAAGGGCCGTGAACGCCGTGCCCACGCCGCCGCAGCGCACCGGCCCCACCAGGTCGTAGGTGGCGATGCAGACGCGCAGGGGCCGGCCCTCGGCCGGCCCGGCCGGCAGGGGCAGCGACGACCACTCCGCTCTGTGCGAGTTCTCGCTCATCCCCTCTTCCCACCCCGCCCGAGCCCCAGCCGCCGTTTGAGCGCCAGGTATGCCCTGACGATCGGGTCGCGCCGGACGCGCCGCACGCGCTCGCTCGCGTCTCGCACGGCGGCCCATGCCCGCTCGTAGTCCCCCTGCGCCTCGGCCAGCGCCTCCGCGCAGCGGTCGGGGTAACTGCGGAACAGCTTGCAGAAGACCGCCTCCCGGCTCCGACGCATTCGCTCCCGGTCGAAGCTCATCGTCCCCGGGCGCTTCCGGTAGTAGACCAGCCGCTCGGCCAGATAGCGCGCCTGGCCGCCCGATGCGGCGATGCGCAGCCACAGGTCGTAGTCCTCGCAGGCCCTGAGGGACTCGTCGAAGCCGCCGACAGCCTCGACGGCCGACCGCCGCACCAGCACGCCGTGCACCGGGAAGTAGCCGTGCTTCAGCAGCGTGGGGAAGATGTCGCCGTTGAGGGCGCCGCGCACGTTGCCCACGCTGTAATCCAGGCTCTCGGTGCCGGCCGGGGCGACGCGCATCGTGTCGCAGTAGACCAGAGCGACCGAGTCGTGCTCGTCCAGGACGCTGGCGGTCTTCGCCACCATCTCGGAGTGCAGGCGATCGTCATCGTCCAGGAAGTTGACGTAATCGCCGCTGCTCTCGCTCAGGCCGCGGTTGCGGGCGGCGGCCAGGCCGCGGTTCTCCTGTTTGACGTAGACCAGGTTCGGCTCGGCCAGGTAGGGTTCGACCGCCGCGTCCGTGCCGTCCGGCGAGCCGTCGTTGACCACGACCACCTCCAGGTCGGGGTAGGTCTGGGCCAGGGCGCTCTCGATGGCAGCGGGCAGCACGTCCGCCCGGTCGTAGGTCGGGATGACGATGGAAACCTTGCTCACCGGTCGCCCTCCT
>CAYFVS010000302.1:0-8847 GCA_964346565.1 uncultured candidatus Brocadiaceae bacterium
GGGCGCCCGCCCCAGATCTCGTTGCCGTCGGGGTTGAGAACAACCATCTGGCCCCTGCGGTCGCCGAACACGACGAACTGGTCCCCGAGGCCGAGCACTTCCAGGCGCTCACCACCGGAGAAGCGGGCCTTATGGAACAGCCGGCCCTCCGCCGTGTAGTGGAGGAAGCGGCGCGACTGGTCGCGCACCACCACCAGCTCGCCGCCGGGACTGACGCTGACGGTCGTCGGCGCCGGGTCCAGCTTCTTCACCCACAGCGGCCTCTGCAGGTCCGCCCAGGCGCGCACAGCACCGTCCACCCCGACGGCACACAGCAAGCCCAGGTCCGTAGAGCAGTCCAGGTTCCGGGTCTTCGGCTCGAAGGGATGCAGAGTCCGGTGCCCATCGGCAGGCCGCAGTACCAGCATGCTCTCCAGGTTCCACACCACGACGCCGGACTGCGGGATCCGGGGGGCCAGATACGTAGGCATTATCACTCGACCCTCGCCGGCTGCGGCTCCCTGCATGTCGTAGGAGATGACGGCCCCTTCTGTGGAGACCAGCACGACGAAGTCGCCGCGGGAGCCCACTCTCATGGCATCCACCCCGGCCTGCGCCACTTCCTCCGGCAGCTCATTGCTCCAGGTCACCTCGCCGGTCGGCACGCCCGGCAGGCCGGCGATGGCCCTCTCTATCCGCATGTACTCCGTAGAAGGCTCCTGGCCCCCGGCGGCGGCTTCCGGCAGTTCGTAGGCTGCCATCTCCCGCCCGCCCCGCGCGACGGTCAGCAGGCGGCCTTGCGCGCCGACGGCCCAGGCGGCGGGCGCACTGCTCAGGTCCCGCCGCCAAAGCTCCCGGCCGTCACCGCCGAGCAGCACCAGCGAACCCGCTCCGAGCTGAACCACGTACCCCGCCGTCTCCCTCAGGGGCGCCGCGCGCTGCACTGGCTCATCGGCGACCAGGCTGTCCCTCTGGCCGTCCTTCGGGTCGAACAGCAACAGGCCGTCGGACCCCGCCGGCAGCGCGACCACGCGGCCCTTGCCATCGGAGCACACCGGCCCGGCTGACACGTGGAGCCGATGGGCCCACCGCGCCGAGCAGGAGGCGTCCAGCAGGGCTACCCGGCCCTCCGAGTCGGCCAGCGCTACCATGAGCGGATCGGGATTGGCCAGCGCGACCGACGTAGGATGCCAGTCCAGCTCGCGAGTGGTCTCCGAGCCGGTCTGCGGCTGGCGGACGACCAACGTATCGTCCGCGCAGAGCGCGACCAGGCGGCTGAGCGTGGCATCGCCGGCCAGCGCGTTGACCTCTGCCCCGAACACCACCTCGAGCTGGAGGATGCCGTGCGCGTCGAAAAGGTAAGCAGTGTCCGGCCCGGCGAGGGCCATGAAGCGCAGCCCGTCGTCGCTGGCGGCCAGGGAGCGAACGGCGTAGTCCGCCTGGAACTCCCCCCTGAGCATGCCCTGCACGTCGAGGATGTAGACGGTGCGCGAGCCGTCGGCCGCAGCAGTCCACCCCGCGCCGTAGGCCACGGCCACTTCCTCGACCGGCAGCTCCGCCGTGTAGCCCCAGATGGGTGCGCCTCTGGGGGCATTCACCGCTGACATCATGTCACCTCACGCCAGGTCAGGAGTGTGGGGCAATGCCCAGCAGCCGAGCGGCCGTCCCGCCCATCACACCGGAGGTCTCCTCCTCGCCGACGCCCAGCCACCGGAACACGCGCTCGTAGTCCCGCTCCACCGAGGCGATGTCCTCGTGCCGGACGCCGCTGCCGAACACGACGTGCCGCCACAGGTTCTCCTCCTCGTCCTCGGCCCACGGGTTGCTCTGATTCTCCCCGAATACGTCGGTCAGCCATTCGGGGCCCTTGCGCCGCAGCAGCCCGCCGGACAGATCGAAGAAGACGTTGGCATTGCGCCGCATGGCCTCGGCGGCCTCCGGACACCATGGGCTGCCCAGGCCAACCCCTACCACGGTGAGTCCGGGGAAACAGCGCGCCACTGCGTCCAGATAGACCGGTCGCATGTTGGCAGAGCGCACGCCGCGCACCCGGTCCAACGGCGTGGGCGGCAGGTAGCCCGTGTGAAACAGCATGGGCATGCCCAGCGCCTGCGCGGCCTCGTAGACGGCGAAAAAGCCCTCGTCATCATAGGGCCGCGGTGGAGCCCACACGCACAGTCCTGTGAACCCAATGCGCTCCATTCTTTCCACCGTCGAGGGGCCGTCCTCGCCCAGGCGGATTCGCGCGAACGGCACGAACAGCTCTGGATAGGCGTCGGCCAGGCGGCGGACCTGGGCGTTGGCCGCCAGGCCGTAGCGCGCAGCCCCGCCCATGACACACAACCGGTTCAGGCCGATGTTCCTGGCGGTGTCCGCTAATGCCTCGCTGTAGCCGGGCTCGTCGTAGACGGGGACGTGGCAGTCAATGAACATCCGCTCCCTCCGGCAGGTGCGCGACCGCAGCGACGCCTCGCCCACTACTGTACCAGAAACGCCGGCCCGTGCAACGCGATTCCCCCCGGCCCAAAGAAACGCCGGATGAACCGGTCGGCGGGCGGCTCACCCGGCGGGACGCACTGCTCGACATGCACGCGGGCTCTACTGGCCCTGCTCCTGCTATGTATCCTCCTCGCCAGTGCCTTCCTCGGGGCTTTCGGGCGCCTCCTCGTCCGTCATCTCCTCGGGCGCCTCTTCGGGCTCCTCCCCCTGCGGCTCCTCCGGTTCCTCTGCCTCTGGCTCCTCGGCTTCCTCCTCCGGCTCGCCCGGCATCGGCACCTCGGCGGGGGAGATCTCCTCCTCGGCTTCCTCCTCGTAGACCTCTTCGATATCGATGTTGTCCACGTGCTTGCGCAGCAGGAAGAAGACGATGGTGTTGGCCGTGAAGAAGTAGGAGATGACATATGCGACCGGAATGCCGCGCAGGCCCAGGGTCAGGTAAGTGATGATAACGCTGGTGACCCAGGCGAGCCGGCCCTCCGCCCAGGCGACACTGCCCAGGGGGCCGCCGACCTCGTAGCGCATCCAG
Organism: uncultured candidatus Brocadiaceae bacterium; assembly: GCA_964346565.1. GTDB lineage: Bacteria > Planctomycetota > Brocadiia > SM23-32 > SM23-32 > JAWOCH01. The sequence goes on from CAYFVS010000302.1 coordinate 3,005, forward strand.
GTCAGCTGGCGCACGAAGCCCATGTTGATGCTCTGGTAGATGACGTAGATCAGCGCCTCGATGACCCAGTAAGCAGCCACCGCGGCGACGATGCCCATCACGCCTGCCACCGCCATGTAACAAATGTAACGCCCGAACTGCCACAGCACGTAAGCGTACGACGTGCTCCACCCGTCGAAGGAGTCCTTCCCGTCCACACTGATCGCCGGCATCATCAGCCCGAAGCTCAGCACCCAGCCGATGGCGAACAGCCAGGAGATGAACCCCAGCAGTCCGGCCACCGGGTACAGCGGCACAAGCAGGATCCTCCCGATGCCGGGAATCGAACCCAGCAGCCCAATCGCCAGGTTGCAGATTGCCGGGCCGATCACAAACAGGAACGGGAACAGGAAGGCCAGGAAGTAATCCTTGCGGCGGGAGCGAACCATGTGGCTGGCGTCGGCCAGCACGGGGAAATCATCCCGTGCGTACTCCAGCGCCGTCAGGCGGGCGATGATGCCCCCCGTGCCGCTGATGGCCCAGAACAGGGCCACATATGTCAGCGAACTCAGGATAAGGTGCGTCAGATTGCCGGCGAACGGATTGAGCAGGGGCAGCAGTCGCCGCAGCGCTTCCATCCCCTGTCCGGCGCACATCAGGCTGAGGAAGGAGTCGTCCGAGCCCATCCATCCCAGCCGGGAGACCCACACGGCGCCCGGGGCCGTTACCCATCCCCATCCGGCGATGATGCGGTAGAAGTAGGTGGCCAACACCAACACGAACAGGCCGTAAAGCAGGGCGAAGTAGCCCGTCCAGACCTTGTTTCCCTTCAGGGCAAGATGGTACGCCGACAGGATGTCTCGCCAGTCGCCTCTGCGCTCGCTCATTCGTCCCCCCGCCTGAAAAGAGTGGCTCTTCTCCACACGCCCCACGGCCGTCACTTTATACGGCTTCGTGGCGCTTTGTCAACCCTAATCAGCCGGCCTCTATCCGCCCTGGTCCCCATCCTGCGGGGGTGGCCCGTCGGGCAGTGGCCGCTCCATGCGATGCTCTTCGTCGAACCATTTCCCCAGGTCAACCAGCCGGCACCGCCGCGAGCAGAACGGGAAGTAAGGCGCCTCGTGCTGCTCGCAGTACACGACTGTCCGCCCGCAGTTCGGGCACTGGACTCGGAACTCGTCCGCCGTCACTGCCCACCCCGCTTCCGGGCGTTCCGCCCGGCCCCGCCGATGGGGAGCAGTGCGCCCCTCAATCGTCGGGGTCCTCCGGATCGGCCGACTCGGAATCCTTCCCCCCGGCGGACGAACTGCCGCCGGAGGAGGTGCCCCTGTAGTCGGTGGCGTAGAAGCCGGAGCCCTTGAAGATGATGCCGGCCCCCGCACCAATCAGACGCTGCACGCCATTGCCACCACACTCCGGGCACTGCTTCAGAGGCTCGGCAGTGATGCTCTGGAAAACCTCGAACTCGTGGCCGCAATGCTTGCACCTGTATTGGTATGTCGGCATCTGTTGGCGTTCTGTTAAAGCTGTAGCAGGAAGACAGGATTCTACGCAACCGGCCGGTGCAAGTCAACCCCCGTCGGCGCTACTCTTCCCCCTGTTGCCCCTCCGCTTCCGGGAGCGCCGAACTGACGATGACCTGGCTGGGCCGGATGACCTGCTCGCCCAGCACAAAGCCCTTCTTCAACTCCTTGACCACGGTGTTGGGCTCCACGTCCTGGCGGGGCTCCTGCATGACGGCCTCGTGGTAGTGCGGATCGAACTTCTCGCCCACGGCCACGACGGGCCGAATGCCAAGCTTCTCCAGCGCGCCGTAGAAGTCCTTCGCCACCAGGCGCAGTCCCTCGGCGAGCTTCTCCCCGCCCTCGGTGTCCTGGGCCGCCCCCAGTGCCAGCGACAGGCTGTCCGCCACCGGCAGGATGGCCTGCCCGACGGAGCGGACGATCTCCTGGCGGGCCGCCTCGCGGAAGCGGTCAATGCGCTTCTGGAGGTTCTGGTAGTCCGCCACGGCGCGCTGGAGGCGTTGGAGGAAGTCGTCCCGCTCCTTCGCGAGGGTTCTCAGCTCCTCGTACTCGGCGCAGGATAGCTCCACCGCAGCCGTGGACTCGGCCTTCTGCTCAGCCGCCGGCGGCTCCTGCTCCGCCCGCTCCTGTGGCTTCCGGTCGGCCTGGGAACGCTCCGCCTCAGCGCCCTCCGGTTCGGCCTCCTCGCCGATCTCGGTCCGCCTCGATTCGCCGCTCATGGTTTCTCTCCTCGGTCGGACACCGCCGCACTCTCAGACGCTCTCGGCGTCCTTCTGGTCGCTGCCCAGCAGGTACTCCTTCACCTTGTCCAGGAAACTCCTACGCCTGGCGGACACGTTGTCGTCCTCGATCCGAGCCAGTTCGCGCAGCAGTTCCTCCTGCCGGTCGGTCAGCTCCTGTGGCGTCTCCACCACGAGCTTGACCAGCATGTTGCCGCGTCGGCCCGTGCGCACCTCCGGCAGACCGAGCCGCTGCAACCGCAGCACCTCTCCGCTCTGCGTGCCGCGGGGCACGCCCAGATCGTACCGCTCTCCCTCCAGCGTCGGCACGGCCACCGTGCCACCCAGCGCGGCCGTCGGATAGCTGATGGGCACCTCGCAGTGGAGATCGGGTCCCCGCCTGTCGAAGAACGGGTGCTCCAGCACGTAGACATCACAGAACAGGTCGCCCCTCACGCCCTCAGGGGAGGGTTCTCCCTCGCCGCGCAGTCGCAGCCGGGCGCCTGCCTCGACGCCCGGTGGGATGCGTATGGTGATGTCGCTCTCCTCCTCGACACGGCCGGTGCCGTCGCACTCGGGGCAGGCCTCGGCGATGATCTTACCCCTGCCCCCACAGCGTGGACAGGTGCGGCGCACGCTGAGAAACGCCTGCCGGCTCTCCACCTGGCCGTGGCCGCGGCAGGTGGCGCAGGTGCGCAGGCCGCCCTCGGCGGCGCCCCGCCCTCCGCAGACCGGGCACAGCTCCGAACGCCGCACGCTGATGGTCCGCTCCGCGCCCGTGAGCACCTCCTCCAGCTCCATCTCCACCGACACTCGCAGGCTGCGGCCCTTCGGCCGGCGGCGGCGACGCGGCTCTCTGAACAGGTCCTCGAAGATCGAGGCCCCGCCGAATACGTCGCTGAATGCGCGCAAGATGTCTTCGAAGCTGCCGAACTCCCCGACGTGCATCCCTTTCAGGCCGGCGTGGCCGTAGCGGTCGTAGCGAGCCCGTTTTTCGGGGTCGCTCAGAACCTCGTACGCTTCGGCGGCCTCTTTGAACCGCTCGGACGCGTCCGGCCTGTCCGGATTGCGGTCGGGGTGGTATTCGAGCGCGAGCTGTCGGTATGCCTTCTTGATCTCGGCCTCGGAGGCATCGCGCTCCACTCCGAGCACTTCGTAGTAGTCGCGTTGGGCCATGGGTGCGCCCTTCCCGCCTGCGGCAGGATTCAGCGCGGTTGCCGCCCACGCCAAAAAGCAGGGCTGCCCCTGGGACAGCCCTTCGAAGCCTGCTCAGCGCCGGCCGGTTCTCCTCACGGGCGAACCGCCTGGGGGCGGATGCCGCGCCATTGCCCTATCTGACGGCGTCCTCAGGCACCCGCCCGCCTTCCTCCTCTTCGCCGATCTCTGTGACCATGGTCTCGGTCGTCAGCAGCAGGGCAGCCACACTGGCGGCGTTCTGCAGGGCCGTCCTGGTCACTTTGGTGGGATCAACGATCCCGGCCTTGATCATCCCGACGTACTGGCCGGTGTTGGCGTCGAACCCGACGCCGTCCTCCTGCTCGAGCACCTCGGCGATGACGACCTCGCCGTTGAAGCCGGTGTTCTCGGCGATGGTCTTCATCGGCGCTCCGAGGGCCGCGGCGACGATGTCGGCGCCGATCTTCTCGTCGCCCCGCAGCCGGTCTCGGCGTTTCATCACCGCCTCCTTGCAGCGCAGCAGTGCGACGCCGCCGCCGGGCAGGATGCCCTCCTCGACGGCGGCCCGGGTGGCGTGCAGGGCGTCCTCGACGCGCGCCTTCTTCTCGGTCATCTCGGCCTCGGTGGCCGCGCCGACGCGGATGACGGCCACCCCGCCGCTGAGCTTGGCCAGCCGCTCCTGGAGTTTCTCTCGGTCGTAGTCGCTGGTGCTCTGTTCGATCTGCTTGCGTATCTGGTCAATGCGCGCCTTGACGTCGGAAGCCTTCCCGGCGCCCTCGACCACGGTGGCCTCGTCCTTGGTGACCACGATGCGCGCGGCCTGGCCCAGGTCGCTGAGCTGGACGCTCTCCAGCTTCACCCCCAGGTCCTCGCTGATGAACCGACCGCCGGTCACCACCGCCAGGTCGCCCAGCATGGCCTTGCGCCGCTCGCCGAACCCGGGCGCCTTGACGGCGCAGCACGGCAGCACGCCGCGCAGCCGGTTGACCACCAGCAGCGCCAGGGCCTCCCCTTCTACGTCTTCGGCGATGACCATCAGCGGTTTGCCGGCGTTGGCCACCTTCTCCAGGAGGGGCAGCAGGTCCCGCGCGCTGCTGATCTTGTCCTGGTGGATCAGCACGAAGGCATCCTCCAGCTCGGAGCTCATGTCCTCGGGGTTGCTGATGAAATACGGGCTGAGGAAGCCCTTGTCGAACTGCATGCCCTCGACGAACTCGAGCTGGTCCTCCAGGGTGTTGCCTTCTTCGACTGTGATGACGCCGTCCTTGCCCACCTTCTCGACGGCGTCGGCCAGCAAGTCGCCGATGGCCGGGTCGTTGTTGGCGCTTATGGTGGCGACGTGGGCGACGTCTTCCCGGCTCTCAACGCCCTGGCTACTGTCCTCCAGTTCGGAGACCACCGACTGGACGGCGGCGTCTATGCCGCGCTTGACAGCCATGGGGTTGGCGCCGGCGGCAACGGCCTTCAAGCCCTCGCGGTAGATCAACTCGGCCAGCACAGTGGCGGTTGTGGTGCCGTCGCCTGCGTCGTCGCTGGTGCGGCTGGCGACCTCGTTGACCATCTTGGCGCCCATGTTCTCGAACTTGTCCTCCAGCTCGATCTCCTTTGCCACGGTGACGCCGTCCTTGCTGACCTTCGGGCCTCCGTAGCTCTTCTGCAGCACGACGGTGCGGCCCGTGGGGCCCATGGTCACGCGCACGGCGTCTGCCAGCTTCTGGACGCCCTTGAGGATCTTGCTGCGCGCGGAGTCACCGTACATGAGCTGTTTCGCAGCCATTTGCTCTCCTCCGGGTTGTTGGCCTGGCCCTTGCGCCGGACCGACCGCCGGCGCACATCAAGGCGCGTGTTCTCAGTCGGTGATGACCGCCAGCAGGTCACCCTCGCGCATGATGAGCAGTTCCTTGCCGTCCACCTCGACTTCGGTGCCGCTGAACTTGCCGAACAGCACCTGGTCGCCCTTGCTGACTGTCATGGTTGCGCGGTCGCCGTCGTCGGTCAGCCGGCCGGGCCCGACGGCCACGACCTTGCCCCGCTGGGGGCGCTCCTTGGCTGTCTCCGGCAGGAAGATACCACCGGCCGTCTTCTCCTCCTCCTCGGTCGCTTCGACGACAACGCGATCATCCAGCGGTCTGATCTTCGTCATTTGCTCCGATCCTCCGGTTGCCTGTTCGACGGTTCTCCACTCAGTTCGACGGCGTCACATCATGCCCATGCCTCCCATGCCTCCCATGCCGCCCATGCCGCCGGGACCGCCGGGCATCTCCTCCTCTTCTTCCTTCTCCTCCCGGATGAGACACTCGGTCATGAGCACGACGCCGGCGACGCTGACAGCGTTCTGCAGGGCGACGCGGATGACCTTGGTGGGGTCAACAACGCCTGCCTTGACCAGGTCGCAGTACTCGTCTTGCTCCGCGTCGTAGCCGAAGGCGTAGCCGTCGCCCTTCTC
>CAYFVS010000303.1:0-2090 GCA_964346565.1 uncultured candidatus Brocadiaceae bacterium
GCGTATCCAGAAGACCTCGTCCGCTAACTGCGGCCGCTCAATCTCACGAGAGTTCAAGTCGACGAGGTCTGGGTAGGCGATGGCCCAGTCCTGAGAGCGAGCGGCCTGTAGGTCGTCGGCTAGGGAGGCACTGGCCCCTTCAGCGGTGACGTAAATGCTGGCGGTTGAGTTCACGCCCATAACTGAGAGATCCGCAGGAGAATCAGGACCTGGCAAGAAGGTCACATCATACCCAAACAGGCGTCCCCATCTCTCCAGGCGGGCGAGCTCTTCCTCGGGATTCGCCGCAGCCTGCGCCACGTCCTCATTGGTGGAGGCGATGGCTGACACCTGCAACAGACCTGTCGGCAGATCATCAGTCTGAAGGACCATCTGTTCGAGGAGTTGTTGCTCCGGGGACGGAGTGGAAGTGGCACCGGGTACGCTCGTATCTGCGGCTGGCGGTGACCCCGTCCCCGGGGGCGTGGCCGTGCTGGGAGCCCCATCCTCGCCGTCAGCACAGGCCGACGTCAGAGCGCCGCAAACCAGAGCAGCGATGCCTATGACACAGAGTCTCGAACGCCCGTGCGGTCCCTTGGACGGCCCGCTGGTCGGGCTCTTCAAGGGCCGGCGGAGACAGCCGTGACCCTGTCCTGAGATTGTCTTCACTGGGCTCATAGGATAGCGCAAAGGAGATGGCGGCGGCAACGGGAAGGCTGCCCACAAGCGGCTGACGGTCGAGATGCGAATCGCCCCCGGCAGGGGTCCTCACAAGCAGCTCTTGCCGAAGATGGGCGGCAGCACCTTGAAGACGTCCGTAATATTGATCACGCCGTCCGGCTCCAGGTCCGCGCGCTCGCTGTAATTGGACTGGCCGGCGCTGGAGCCGTAGGTGGGGGGCAGCACGTTGAACACGTCCGTAACGTTCACGACCTGGTTGTCGTCGAAGTCTGGTGGCCACTTGTCGTCAGCCTCGTCATGAGCGGTCGGCGTGTCGGCGCAGGGATCCAGGTGATCGGTGCCGATGGACAGCTCGTCTGCGTCGCCATACCCATCGTCGTCGTCGTCCACGTCCACAGGGTCCGGCATGGTGTCGCCGTCGTTGTCGCCCGGTACGGAGATTGTGCTGGAGCAATCGATGGTGGAGTAGACGAACCCGTCCTTGTCCGGAACGGGGACCGGGATGTCGGTGGCGATACAGCGATCAGCCCCGGAGAGGACGATCTCGAACTGCTCGATGGCCCCGGTGAGGAACTTGCGTGCATCCCGGACTTCCAAGTGCCAGGGGGTGGAAGGTGAGGGTGGGAGGAACGCCGCGCAGGGATCGCCCCCGAGGTCTAGGAAGCCCACCAGATCTGGTGTCGAGTCAGGTGGGCTGGGGTCCGAAACGTTGACGCTGCAGAGGGGGCTGCCGACGTCGGCGCCCACCTGGAGCTGGACGTCCAGATCGCCGCGCCACGGGTGGATGATGCGGAGGTAGGCGTAGGGAAAGTCGGAGACGGCGCCGGTGGACGAGATGCCGCGGGCGGAGAAGACGCTGTCGATGGTCGTGACAGGGGCGCCACCGTACAGCAGCGTATCCGACTGGCGGATCGCGGCTGCGGCCTCGCTGAAAGTGGAATGGGGGTCGAGGTAGAACTGGCTGTCCAGCGCCAGCGTGAGCACCGTGCTGAGGGCGGCCTCGTCGCCACCCAAAGCCTCGACGAAATCCCACAGCGCCGCGCCCCAGACTAGGCCCGCACAGTGTGGGTCGCCGCCATCCGAACACCAGGTCGGCAGGTTGATAACCGCGCTGCCGTCGAAGAAGGCGGTGTTGTCCAGGGAGCGCAGGCCAGGGGAGCCGCCGCACGCGGTCACGCCGACGTTGAACCACTCGCCCAGGCAGGGGTCACGTGAGATGGCGGCAGGTAGGAAGTCGCCACAGCCCTCGCCCATGGCCCAGTCCGGCCACGTGTCAGCCTCTGCGCCGAAACCCCAGCCCGGCACCTGATCATGCTGGATGGCGTGCCCGTACTCGTGGACGATGACATCCGCGTCTTCTGCGGCGTCCGCTGAGGGTGAGCACAGATCGCCATCACCGAAGTGCAGACCCAAGTCTGTTGGGTCGTAGA
>CAYFVS010000304.1:0-1608 GCA_964346565.1 uncultured candidatus Brocadiaceae bacterium
GTGAAGACCAGCAGGTAGGGACTGGTGAGCATCTGGGCCGGACGCGAACAGCCCGCACATAGCAACACCCCCGAGGCTACAAAGCTCAGGTCCAGCAGCAACTGGCCCAACGCCAGCCCGGACCCCAGATCACCCACCGGGGCCAACAGGCTGCGCCGCGCGCGGGGCAAGGGCACCAGGCGCAGCGTCACCTCGGTGATCAGCCCCAGCGTGCCATACGCGCCGATGAAGAGCTTGACCATATCGTACCCGGCCACGTTCTTGACCACCGGCCGGCCGTAGCGCAGCCGTCGCCCATCGGGCAGCACCACCCGCACGCCCAGCACCAAGTCGCGGATCGCGCCATAGCGCATGCGCTGCGGGCTGTTGAGGTTGGTCGCAAGAATGCCGCCCAACGTGCTCTCGGCCCAGGGAGAGACGAGCGGAGTCCACAGCCCGTCAGGAGCCAGCATCTCCTGCACCTCGGCCAGCGAACTGCCGGCCCGGGCTGTGACATACAGGTCCTCCGGCGCGTAGGCGACTACGCCGCGCAGCTTTTCGGTGGAGAGCCGAACTGCGCCGTTCGTATCCGGCGACTCCGAGGCCTCCCGGCTCTTCCCACCCCGGATGAACACCTTCTGGCCGACCACCCGGGCACCGCGCAGCCCCTCGGCCGCCTCCTCGTCATTCTCGGGGATGAAGGGAGAAGCAAGGGACCCACTCCCCGGCGAGATCACAGCCTCAACCTGGGGTTCCGAGTCAGGGGGAAGAATCTTGCCCGGGTTGAGCCGGTCGTCGGGGTCACACAGCTCCTTGATCTCGCGCATGGCGGCCAGCTCGTCAAGGCTGTACATCAACGTCATATACTTCCGCTTGCTGACACCAACCCCATGCTCGCCGCTAATCGACCCATCCTGCGCCACGCATAGCTCCATAATCTTCTGCCCCGCCTGATGCACCCGCTTCACCATCTCCTCGTCGCGGGGATCGAACAGCACCAGCGGGTGCAAATTGCCATCCCCGGCGTGGAAGACGTAGCCAACGCGCAGGTCATAGCGGTCACAGATTTGGTTGACGCCCGCCAACGCACCCGCCAGCTTCGAGCGCGGGACGGTGCCATCTGCGACGTAATAAGCCGGGCTGATTCGGGAGATGGCGCCGAAAGCACTCTTGCGCCCGTACCAGATTTGTTCACGCTCGGCAGCCGTGGCGGCAACTCGCAAATCACCCGCCTCGTGCTGGCCCAAGATGTCAACGATCTCTTCCATCTGAGGGTCCAAGCTCTCAGGATAGCCATCGGCCTCGACGATGAGCATGGCCGCCGCCTCGGTCGGCAAACCGGCGTGGATGTAGTCTTCAATGATGCCGATCATATTTCGATCCATCATCTCCATCGTGGCCGGGACCAGCCCCTGAGCAATAAGAGCAGACACCGCTTCGCCTGCTGCCTCCACCGAGTCGAAACTGGCCATGAGGGTTTTGACGCCCTGTGGGTTTCGCATCAAGCGCAGGCTGGCCTCGGTAACCACCGCCAGCGTCCCCTCGGAGCCGACCAGCAGCCCGGTGAAGTCGTATTCAGGGTAGTCGTAGGCACGACCGCCGCTGCGCATCAACTGCCCATCGGCCAGT
>CAYFVS010000305.1:0-5217 GCA_964346565.1 uncultured candidatus Brocadiaceae bacterium
TGAGAGGTCGACGAACTCGCCGATGAGCTTGTCCTGACCGGCGTCGATGCCCCGTAACGTGCGGTCCGCGTATTCGCTAGAGAGGGCCGACTCGTTGCCGGAACTGTCGCAATCGTCAGGGGGTGGGATGAGGCCGCCGGAGCTCTTGGCCGGGTTAGGATCAAACACCTGACCACTATCAGCACGGATCAGATTCTGTCGCAGCAGCACCTCTCCACTGTCGGCCCGCAGGATGAACAGCCAACTACCGAGGGGGTCCATAGTCGGTGCCAGTATCTGCCAGGAGAGGACATACTCCTCCCCCTTGCCGGCGTCGATCGGGTAGTAGATGAGGTCCGCCGAAATAGCACCACGAAGATTGCCTGGCGATAGGGACACGAAGCTTCCGACGGCATCGATGATTTCCTCGGCCGTCAGAGGGGATGCGCTGGGGGCCGCCCTGACCCCTTGTCGGTAGCGGTTGATGACGAAAGGCCGTGTGGGATCCCGCTCGTCTTTGGGCAGGCTGACGGTCAGGAAGCGGCCAAATACGGCCACGCCGCCCAGCATCTGCTGGTAGCGTACGTGTTGGCCGGACAGTCCCTCCTGGACCGCGATGAGCTCCAGATCCCGGAGGTCAGAACGGAGCCCAAGACGATCGGCGTTCGCTCGTAGATGGGCCTCGGCGCGAGCCGTCGGCTCGTCGTCCTGGGAGCGAGCGGGGCTAGTGTCTGCCCAGATCCCAAGAACGCCCAGGGCGAGCACCAGTACAACCAGCGTTGCTTTCTCATTGACGCTGTGCATCGGCTCGGTCTTCCACCGTCCTCCCCAACTGGCGACCTACCTTGCCGCCGCCAAGACGGGCCTATCGTTGCAGCGCGTGCCCTGTGAAGGTGTGCCAGGCGTGCCGTCCTGCCGCACCATTCGTGCCTTCACGGCGTGCAGGAGGTGCCGAAGACCGGTGGCAGCACCTTGAACACGTCCGTGATGTTGATCACCCCGTCCGGCGCCACGTCCACCCGCTCGCTGAAGAGGGGCTGCCCCGTGCTGGAACCGAAGACGGGCGGCAGCACCTTGAACACGTCCGTGATGTTGATCACCCGGTTCATGTCGAAGTCGGGCGGCCAGGCGTCGTGGACGCCGCGCTCGGGCACGGTGTCGGCGTTGTCGTCGATCGTCAGCACGAGGGTGCAGTCCACCAGCGGGTCGGTGCCAATGAGCGGTTCGTCATCGTTGGGGGAGCCGTCGCCGTCGGTGTCGATGCTTGGCGCCCCGGTGACGTTGGCGTCACTGTCGTTTGGGTCCGCTCCAAGGCTGAGTGAGCACCAGCCATCCCCGTCCTCATCGGCCAGTGGATTGCTGCTGATGCAGACGGCGTCGGTGTTCATGTCGTGGAGGAAGGCGCCGTCGGCCAGGTTATCGGTGCCGCCCCCCTCGGAGTCGCAGGCGTCGCCGATCCAGTCGTGCTTGTAGCCGCCATCCGGCGCGGCGGCGATGTAGGTCGTGGTGCTCTCCGCTTGGTCCTGCGATATGTTGGACACGAGGGGGCAGTTGTCCTGGGAGTTGTAGAACGTGTCGAGGTCGAAGTCGCCGCCGTTCTCGAAATCATTCGGGCCAGGATCACAGGCGGGGTCGATCATGTCGAAGTCAGCGCCGTTGCTCGACCTCGGGTCGTCAACGTTGGCGGCGAAGGGGCAGGTGTCGAGGGCATTCTCCACGCCATCGCCGTCCGCGTCGCGGATGCTCAAGCCGTAGAGCATCATGAGGTGGGTGCCTTCGCCGTCGATGCCGGTGTCGGCGGCCGGGCTGGTGATGACGTTGACGGTGCCGTGGCTGGTGTCCGTTACCTGTCCCAGGAACACGGTGTCTGAGACGAGGGGGCTGCAGAAGTCGCCGATGGGGCTGACGGAGGCGACGAGCTGCGTGGGGTCGTTGAGAATCAGAATGTGCACCCAGCCCGCCTCGTCAGGGTTGCGGCCGTAGCGGGCGAAGGTGTGGGTGGCGTTGTCGGGGTCGTTGACGAAGGGGGCGAGCTGCGTCTTCTCGAAGACGAGGATGCTGAAGAATATCCAGTCACCGGCGGGAGGCACCTGCGTAAGGCCGGTGTAGCGGGCGTGCGGGCTGATGGGGTCCAGGGGGCCGTTGGGGCCGCCCGGGTAGTCCAGATCCGGGTCAAGGAGCGTGTTTAGGAAGCTGGGGTATTGGAGAACCGCCGGGGAGTCTCCGTCCGCCTGGCCGGGGAAACTGTCGCCACCGTCGTTCGCCAGGTTCGAGAAGCGGTCGGGAACGCCCTCGGCCAGCGCGTCCACAGTCTCGGAGGTGTCTGTGGCGGAGTCGTAGAGGATGAAGTCCGGGAAGACCGCGTTGTTGCAGGGGTTGGTGGCGAGTCCCAGCGTGGTCGTGGTTGTGGTTCCGCCGATGACGGTCCCGTCGTCCACTTCTTCGTCGCCCGCCCAGGAGAAGCCGTCCGAGATGAAGTTGGCGAAGGTCGCGAAGTTGTAGTCGTCGGCCGGCACGTCCCAGTGGAAGCCATAGTCGGGGTGGGCACCGGGGGAATAGTCGCCGGTGCAGTCGGGGTCACCGGGAAGCGGTGCCGGGCCGTTGAAGTCGCTCGGGAGCAGGTTGCACAACTTGAAGTCGCTGGTGCTGTCGAAGGTCCCGTCCGCGCGGACGGTGCTGTCCGGCGGGAAGAGCAAAACTGTCAGCGCAACGCTGACCAGACAGGCAGCGACGACGCGGAAAGAAAGTAGCCCTGCCAGAGGCCTGGCCATGATCGCACCCCCTTTTCCATTGGACCGACAAGCGAAGGAGGCCTGAATCGTTTCAGTTGCCGCCGCAACTCCCCGCTGCGCTGTCCCATATGGCCTTTTCCGGTGATTGTCACCCGAGTTCCTCAACCTGTCAACATTGCAACAGAATTCACAATTAAGATTTCTGGTTTGCTCGCGACAGTAGCATGCCTCTGGCTCGCGGATCGCCCGGCTCTGCCGGCGGATGACTGCGGGCGCCGGTTCGGGCGGCTAGCGAGCTGCGTGTGGCCCGGCGGGCCCGCTCATCCGCGGGTCTTGTTGATGTCTTCGATCGTCCACAGGGAACTGTCGCCCTGGAACTCCAGCTTCATCTCCCAGGACTCACCGGTATCGGGCAGGTCAACGATGACGGTGATTGCCTTGTCTGGTTCGTAGTCCTTCGCAGCGAGGCAGAACTGACCCAGGCCTAGCCTGGACAGTATGGTGGGCGTCCCGGCGACGACCGTCTGTACCGGCTCCAAAGGACACTCCGCGTTCCTGCTCAGGTCCAGTGGGTGCCCGTCCAGGCTGTTGGCGTCGATGTAGGTGCCCACAGCCTGGATCGGAGTGGCGCCAGATCCCGGTGTAACGATGGGCGTGAAGGTGGTGGTGGGGGAGGCGCCGTCTGAGGGAGAGCCGTCAGCTGGGGAAGATTCATCGCCGTTGCAGGCGACGGTCGCAAGGGTGGCGAGAGCCACCCCCGCGAGGGCCAGCTTGAGGATGTGGCTGTTCAAGCGTTGCGTTCTCATGTCGTAGAATATACCCGACTTCGACCGTACAGTCAGTACCTCTCGCCGCTCAATTGTTTGGAGGCGGTTGCCGAGGGCTGGAAGCGCTGCCTGTCAGGGCGGCCGAAGGGAGGCGTAAGTTGGCATGAGGACTTGGAGGTTCGCGAGCGCTTGGGATGTCTTGCGGTCAGGGGCCCCGAGGTCCGCGCGAACGGCCCTGGCGGCCCTCCTCAGCGTGGCTGTTCTGGCGGTTGCCTGCGGTGATGAGGAGGAGCCGGCGCAGGGATTCTTCTCGCGGTCCGAGGATGCGATCCAGCAGCTCGTGCCAGAGGCGCGGGCCTTCAAACTGCGGACGTTCATCGCAGGCGAGGAGCCCGCCACTCATGTGGACCTGACCGCCTCGACCCTCTTGGAGGGGGAGCCGAGGATGCACGTCATCTCCGATGTGGATGCTGTAGCGGGCGCCGACCCTATCGGGGAGTATGAGGGATTCAGCGTGTACAGGCAGCAAACCACGCTCTGGGGGGAGCTGGCGGTTGAGCCTGTGCCCCTCTACGCAGGGGCCCCGAGCAATGAAGGGCTGGAGGCGTATATCGACTTCTACCGCTCCGGTGAGCCGAAGCTTAGCGACGAGCAGTTCTGGAACGGGTTCGCCTACGCGCGGGAGCACATCAGCGAGGCGCTGCAAGAGGCGCCCCCGCTCTTGATGGTGGACTTCGACAGCAGCTGGAAGCCGGAAGCCGGTGGGATGCGCATCGAGGCGGTGCTGAGCGAGCGGCGGCTTCACGTGGCGGTGCTCTATGCGAGGGAAGACGTGCAGATCGATGCTCAAGGATTCGATCAGGATCTCGTCGAGGCGTTCAAGCAGCGGTTCGCGGTCCCGGCTGAAGCGGAGGATCAGACGGAGATCACCGATTGGGGCTACGCGAACCGCATCTGGTACGCGGATACCGCTACCGCCGCCGGCGAGGAGTAGTTCGGGACCAGGAAGCGCGCTTTGGCGGGCGTCGCGGCGGTGCCTGCCCACTCATCAAGAAACTTTTAAGGGCGAGGCCCGTTCTCATAGCGGAGGCGATACATGCCGGTGAAGATGTCCTTGTTGGGGTTGATGATCGTGGGCGCGTTGCTGGGCTTGGCGGCGTGCAACGGCGACGGCGAAGATTCGGGCGGCACTCCCGCGCCAGAGTCCACGCCCACCCCGGAGTCCACGCCCACCGCGATAGCATCGCCCCCGCCTGAACTCTGTCCAAAGATCGATGATGAGGTTGCGCAATCGATGCTCGCCCTTTTGGAGCTGGACAAGTCCAGCTACGAGCAGGGTGAGCCTATCGAGATGACCCTGCGTTTGGTCAACTGCGCCAGCAGGCCGATCACCCGGACCTTCCCCGACGCCCAGCGGTACGACTTTTCGGCGAACATGCAGGATGGTGACGAGGTGTGGCGCTGGTCCAGCGGCATGAGCTTCGCCGAGGTTGAGGGTGAGGAGACGTATCAACCCGCCAAGCAGCTTACGTTCACCGAGACCTGGGAGCAGTTGGACGACGAAGGCCGGCAGGTAGAGCCGGGGCAGTATGAGCTGACGACCGAAAGCACCGGCTGCGACGAATCGCTACTGAACTGTGGGCCCAAAGCCGTTCGCTTCATCGAGATCACGGCTCCCTAGTTGGCGCCCGGGCTCCGCGCGCAGGCGGTCCGGTACCCAGGACTAACGGCCGGCGAAC
>CAYFVS010000306.1:0-1621 GCA_964346565.1 uncultured candidatus Brocadiaceae bacterium
GGTGAGCCGCCGCCTGTCCGCCCAGGCGAGCCGATGGCCGTGCGCCCCGCCGAGGGCGCGCCACCGCCGAGGGAGCCGCCACCGCCCACGGCCCAGATGCCGCCCGACCCGGAGCCGCCACACATCCCGACGGTGCGTGAGGCGGAGGCCGGTTCCAAGCCGTTGCCGCCGCAGGTCCGCGCGCAGATGATGGGTGAGATCGGCAATCCGCGAGTGCCACTTATGGGCTGGGACGAGTTCGCGGAGTTATGGGGTGGGCGCTTTCAAGAGAACTGGATCACGAAGGCGCAGGACTTCCTGGGCGGCGTGATAGAGCCGCTGGAGCGGAGCCCGCAGGCCATCGCGGTCCGCAACGCGATGGTGCTGAGCGACCTCTACACCGGCATCCAAAAGACGCGGATGCGCGCCCTGCTGTTCGACTGGATCGGTAGGCACAGCAAGACGCTGGGCCTGAGGCGGGCCAAGTACGCCCGCAACGTCGCGGTGCGCGAGGGTGCCGACATCCCGAAGGGGCTTGAACAGCGCCTCATGCACATCGCGGAGCACCCTGAGAAGTACGTGCCGACGCCTGAGCAAAAGGCCGCCCTCGACGAGCTTCAGGGCATCAGCAACCACGTGCTGCAACAGGAGCTACGGCACGGCATCGACATCGAGCCCATCGCGGGCGAGTATATTCACCGCATCGTGACGAAGGTTCCCAAAGGGGCGCCGAAGCCGAGGGCGGGCACGCCGACCGGCGGGCTGCGCTTCCCCCGTGTGAAGCCACCCTATGCCCGTGGCCGCTCCGAGGTGGGGCTTGAGGGGCTGTGGAAAGCGGGCTACCGCTACGCTGACGACCTGGAGGCCATCGCGGCCCGCTGGGACACGGCGGTCGATGTCATAGCCAACCGCAAGACGCTCGACACCATCAAGGATCTGGGCGTCAAGCCGTCGGTTCGGGTGCCGGACGAGCTGCGGGACGCCGCCCGCGCGGCCCGCGAGGACTTCAAGGCGGCGCGCGCGACGGCCAAGAAGAACCCCACCACGGCCAACAAGGCGGCGCTGGCGGAGGCCGAGACGAACCTGGTCAACACCCGTCGGGCCCTGCGGCTGGCGGCCAAACACGCCGCCGAGGGGCAGCCGAAGGTATTCGGGCGCGTCACCTCGCCGGAGGCGGCGGAGGAGCTGGCGCGTTATTTGGGCGTTGCCGGCCCCGGCGCGGTGGAGGAGGCGTTTCGCCTTGCCCGCGCCAACATGATTATGGGCGACCTCTCCGCGATGGGGATTCAGGGCTGGTCTACCTTCTGGCGCGACACTCCGACCTGGCTCCACGCGACTGTGCGGTCCCTCCAGGCGTTCGCCGAGAACCCGTATGCTTTCGTGGTTCGTCATATCGACGCCATCGAGCGGGGCACCCGCTACGGCGGCATCTTCCCGCCCAGCGAGTTCCTGCTGAGGATGGGGGGCGGCCTGACGCGGCGCTTCGGGCGAGCGCCGTTCGTCAAGCAGACCCAGCGATCATTCGAGTGGTGGATCTTTGTGGGGCAGACGCTCAGGTGGCAGGCCACGGAGGGCATGGCCAGGAACGCCGACGAACTGCTGGAGTTGGCCGCCGTCCTGCGGAAGCAGACGGGCGTGGCGC
>CAYFVS010000307.1:0-25016 GCA_964346565.1 uncultured candidatus Brocadiaceae bacterium
GCCGCTGGACAACGCCCGCGAGGCCGCCGTGGTCGAGGGGCTCGACGTGGTGCCCGTCAACGACCTGGCGGAGGCGGCCGCGTTCTTCAGCGGCAACCGGCCGCTCAAACCCCTGCGCCTGGACCGGAAGGCGCTGTTCCGCAGCGCGCCCACCTACGAGGTGGACTTCGCCGAGGTCCGCGGCCAGCACCATGTCAAGCGCGCCCTCGAAGTGGCCGCCGCGGGGGGACACAACATCCTGATGATCGGCCCGCCGGGCGCCGGCAAAAGCATGTTGGCCCAGCGGCTGTGTACCGTGCTGCCGCCCCTGACGCCGGAGGAATCCCTGGAGACGACGCGCATCTACAGCGTCTGCGGCCTGCTTGAGGCCGGCACGAGCCTGATGGCCGTGCGGCCGTTCCGCTCGCCGCACCACACGGTGAGCCACGCCGGCCTGGTCGGCGGCGGGAGCCATCCCAAACCCGGGGAAGCCAGCCTGGCACACCATGGCGTGCTGTTCCTGGACGAGCTGCCAGAGTTCAGCCGCCCCGCCCTGGAGGCGCTGCGCCAGCCGCTGGAGGACGGCCATATCACGATCTCCCGCGCCCAGGTGACCGTCACCTACCCGTCGGAGTTCATGCTGGTCGCCGCGATGAACCCCTGCCCGTGCGGGCACTATACGAACCCCAAGCGCGAGTGCCGGTGCACGCCGCGCCAGATCGAGCGCTACCGCCGGCGGGTCAGCGGCCCCCTGCTGGACCGCATAGACATCCACGTGGACGTGCCGCCACTGGAGTATCGGGACCTGGCCACCAATCGGCCGTCGGAGCCGTCCACCGACGTGCGGGAGCGCGTGGTCGCCGCCCGGCGGCGGCAGAGGGAGCGGTTCCGGGACACGGGCGTGTTCACCAACGCGCGCATGCAACGGCGGCACATCGAGCGGTGGGCTCCGCCGGACAGGGACGGGCAGCTCCTGCTTCGCCAGGCCATGGATGCTCTCGGCCTGTCGGCCCGCGCCTATCACAAGATACTCAAGACCGCCCGCACCATCGCCGACCTGGAGGGGGAGGATCGGGTTCTGAGCCACCACATCACCGAGGCGGTCAACTACCGCACCCTCGACCGCCGGTTGGAGTAGGGTCGTAGGCTGGCTGCCGGTTGGGCGAGAGCAGTTCCGGAGCACGTAGCTTCGACACTTCTGCCGCTGGGGACAGCAAGCAGTGCTGGAGGCACCATGGATGAAGAGACGCTGAACAAGATCAGGGAGTTAACCAAGACACTCGACGCGGAGGTTCCTCGAGAAGGCGCGGCTGTCCAGTTTGTGATGCACGGGCAGTGCACCGACGAATCCAGCATAGAGGCCAATCAGTTGGGCTTCCTGCGGATGGGGATTGAGTTCTTCAAGGCGGCTTTCCTGCCCATACCGAGCGAAACCAACACGAACGGGAATGCAGTCGAGCCAGACATCGGCTACCTAGTGACCGAGGGCTCCGACATTTCCTTTATGTGGATGGAACGCAAAGAGACCCTCGCCCCTCCGAAGAGGCGCCACTCACGCCTGCTCGACAGGGTGTATCTGATCGGGTGCGCCGTCGCCACGATAGCTCTCGCCTTCCTGCTAACGTCCGGCGTCCTCTACTGGCTGGAGCAATGACAGCAGGGCCGGTAGTCGACGCCCAGTCGCAGCCGGTTTGGAGAGCGCAGGGCCTGTTCTGAGCCACCACATCACCGAGGCGGTCAACTACCGCACCCTCGACCGCCGGCTGGAGTAGGGAGCCAACGCTGCTGCTTGATTTGGCGCTCGCCCGGCGGCAGTATCATGCCCATTAAGATATTGACAATTGGTATGAGTCCCAATACCATCGCGAGTGACATCAGACTACTCCTTACCACTCAGAGCGAGCGTTCGCCATGAGGAACGCAACTGCCCCGGCGACAGCATTGGTTCTCGCACTGGCCTTCTGCGTCCCCTGCTACGGCGCAGAGGCCGACTCGGTCGAGGAACTCATCGGGCAGATGGCCGACCGGCTGCAGGCGATCGAAACGCTCCGCACAGAGGGGGAGACCGCCTACGAGTTCCAGGCGGACAGCACAGTATACAAGGGCGTCGAGCCGTTTGAGATGGCATACGCCCGGCCGAACCGGCTCCGGATCCATGCACGCACGGTCGACCTGGTCTCGGATGGCGAGTACGTCTACGACCGCTCATCGTTCGGGGACCAGTACCGCAAGGTCCCATTGGATGGGGCTTTGGATGAGACCATTCAGCCCATGCTATCGCCCCGAGCGTCGTTGAGCCCGGATGCTCTGGCGCTGCTGAGCGGCGACCCCAAGGCCGTGCTCTCCGATTTCGTGGCGAAGAATGCTGTAGTTGTGCTTCCCGATGAGAAGCTGGACGGTCGCGATTGCTGGGTGGTAGATGTCACGATGCGGGACAGCCTAATGGGGATTTCGCCGACGTTCAGAGCCTGGATCGACAGGGAGTTCGGTCTGGTGCGGAGATGGGAGCTGGACGTAGACTCAGCCCTGGAATCCCTCCGGAAGTGGGAAGAGGCGGCCTTACCCGCGGAGTTGGGTCCGGCCAGACCGGTGGAGTGGTCGGGACGCATAACCAGGCTGCATGTGAACGAACCGCTGGCCGAAGAGGAGTTCGTTTTCACCCCCGAGGAAGGTGAGAAGGAGGTCCCTGGACTGCTCTTCACTTGGCACCCCGAGACGGGGGAGGAAGCGCTGTCCTTGGACGAGTGGCATTTCGAGCAGCGATGGGCCGCCTCCTCCATCAGGACTCGGGGGCGGCCCGCCATCGAGCCGGCGACCTTCCGCCTTCCGCCCCGGCACCTGGCATTGCCCACCGGGAAGGAGCTGGTTCTCATAGACCCTCTGACGGGCCGTGAACAGCGCCGCCTGCCCGTGCCTGCCCCTGCGCGGCGCGAGAACGAAATGGGTGAAGTTCCGCGCTACGTGGTGCTGTCCACGCCGCATGGGCCTGTGGTAGTAGCAGTGCAGAGGTTCTACGACGTGAAAGAGACCGGCCCCGCCTCGAAGTCCTACCACCCACGACAAGAGGTGCTCACCGCGTTCGACGCCGGCGGCAATGTCCTCTGGAGCCGGCCTCTGATGGATCTACACACCCAGGAGGCCGGGGCAGTCGCCTCGGGGAACGGGTCTGATCTGCTTCTGCTTGTCTCCCACTCCGAGTTCCATCTGTACGATGCCGCTGGCGTCAGGAAGGTGAAGCAGCACTTCGGGTACGGAAACCAGCTCCTGGTTGCGGACGTTGACGGAGACGGGGCCGCTGAGTTCTATGTGGTCGGCCGGTCCGCGTCGTGCTACACGCTCAGAGACATCGGTGGTCCTGCGGGTGGCGTGGACTGACACTGCCTTGCCGAACGTCCCAGCACAGTGGCTCCCGGCGGGGCGAACTGGTCCACAGGCATCACTCAGGCGTGGTGCGGCCGGTTCAGCGCGCTGCGGCTTGACCGCGCGTCAGCGCTGGGGGTACAATCGCCGTTGTGCGCCTGTCGGGGAGGGTGCTGTGCCTGCCATAGACCGCTTCCTGAAGTTCGTCGAGTCCCAGGGCGCCTCCGACCTGCACGTCGCCGCCAGGCGGCGGCCCATGGTCCGCCTGGACGGGACCATCGTGTCCCTCAAGGGCGACGCGCTCAGCCCGGATGAGACGGAGCACCTGTTCCGGGAGATCATGCCGGCACACAACCAGGAGGAGTTCGACCAGCGGGGGGACACTGACTTCGCCTACGAACTGGACGGCGTTGCGCGGTTCCGCGTGAACGTGTTCCAGGACATGTACGGGGTCGGCGGGGCCTGCCGGCTGATCCCGAACCGCATCCGGGGCGTTGACGAGCTGGGCATCCCCGGCTCGGTCACCAACCTGTGTTACCTGCCCAAGGGGCTCATTCTGGTTACCGGGCCGACCGGGTGCGGCAAGTCCACCACCCTGGCCTCCCTCGTCCAGCTCATCAACGACACCCGCAAAGCGCACATCGTCACCATCGAAGATCCCATCGAGTACGTCTACGCTGAGAACAAGTGCCGCATCAACCAGCGGGAGGTGCACACGCACGCGGAGTCGTTCCCCCGCGCCCTGCGAGCGGCGCTGCGGCAGGACCCGGACGTGGTGCTGGTCGGTGAGATGCGCGACCTGGAGACCACTCGGACGGCCATACAGACGGCCGAGACGGGGCACATCGTATTCGCCACGCTGCACACGACCACCGCCGCCTCCAGCGTGGACCGCCTGATAAGCCAGTACCCGCCGCAGGAGCAGGAGCAGATCCGCAGCATGGTGGCGGCCAACCTGACGGGCGTAGTCAGTCAGACGCTCCTGCGCCGCAGCACGGGTGGCATGGTGGCCGCCTTCGAGGTGCTCATCGTCACACCGGCCGTCCAGGCGACCATCCGGGAGCGCAAGATCCACCAGATTCCCTCCGTCATGCAGACCAGCGCCAAGGCGGGCATGGTGCAGTTGAACGACTCCCTGCTGCGGCTTGTGCTGGACACCGTGGTGGAGCCGCGGGAGGCGTTCGCCAGCACCGTGGACCGGGAGGACCTGATGCGCAAGCTGAAAACGGCCGGCATCGAGGTGGCGCCAGAGGAAGTCCTGGGGTTGGAGGAGTGACATGGAATTCGTCGAACAACCGCTTGAGCCCTTCGGGGAGATGCTGCTCGAGGTCTCGGTGCCCAGCGACCTGGGTTACAAGACGCCCGTCGTCCTGCGGATCATCAAGCAGCTCCAGGAGCACGGCTGCCTGCCACCGGGCGACAACCCACGGACCGAGCTCGTGCTCGACGAAGCTCTGACCAATGCCATGCTCCACGGCAACAAGTGCAACCCGCACAAAGAGGTCGCCGTCCGGCTGTTCACCGACCAGCAACGCTGGGGGGTGATCGTCGAGGACGAGGGCGAGGGCTTCGGTCCGGAGCAACTCGAGCAGCCCAACGCCGTGCTGCTGAGCAAGGGCCGTGGTGTGCAGTTGATGGACGCCTACGTGGACGAGCTGCGCTACAACGCCATGGGTAACGCCGTGATGCTCGTACGCCGCTGCCAGGCGCAGATCGAGGGGGAGGAGCCCGCACCACAGGCCGCCGAGGCGGAACCCGTGGGTGGCGTGGAGGTGCGGCGGGACGGCGAAGTGGCGCTCGTGTGCATTCACGAGAGGCGAGTGTCCCAGGAGAACATCCGCGAGGTGAACCGAGCCATCACCCGTGCCGCCGGGGAGGCAGCGGCGCTGGTGCTCGACATGCGGGAAGTGGGTTTCATCACCAGCGTGTTCATCGGCACGTTGGTCTCCCGGCACAAGGAGTTCAGCCAGCGCCGCGGGTATTTCGTCCTTGCCGGGCTCCGGAAGGAGGTAGAGGAGATCCTTGCGTCGGTCGCCCTGGACAAACTGCTTGAGATAACCGAGGATCCGGACCAGGCTGTCGCCTCCGTCCGCAGCAGGCTCCGGCAGCGCAGTTGAGCCGCCCTCCTTCGAGCTTGCCCTGCCGAAAACCGCACGTCGCACGTGAGATTCTGCCCGAGCGATGGTGCAGGAGGACAGGAACTGTGAGCTTCGTTGTGGGCACGGCAATAGAACTGCTGAAGCGAAGCGCGGTTCTGGGGGCCATTGCCTTTGTGTGGGTCGCGGGCGGCCCGATGGCGTTGTCCGGCTTGCCCGCAGACGGGGAATGTGCCGAGCAGAGGAACGAGCCGGAGGCTGAGATGTCCCAGGAAGCGGAACGCCCCGAACCTGCCGGGAAACCTGCGGCGGGCGCCTCGGCGCACCGACTGGAGGACCCGTGGGTCGAGCACGTGTGTGCAGTGGCGCCCGGCAAACCCTACGGAAGGAGCAATCGCAGATGGAGGTCCTTGTTGAGCACGAGAGCGGATTCCGGTTTGCCGCCACCAGCAGAGGATATACCATCACCGGCGGCAAGGGCGAGGATGGCAACGAAGAGCGGGACGGCATGTGGCCGGTCCAGCTCTTCGAGGCCGCACTGGGGATGTGCATCGGCGGCTACGTTGTGGAGTACTGCAGCCAAAACGACATCCCTTGCGAGGGCATGACCGTCGAGCTGAGCCGCCGCATGCGGGCCGGTCCGCCGGATCCAGTCACCGGGGAGAGCCGCTCCCTGACAAGCAGGATCAATGCCGTCGTGCACCTTGACGCGAGCCTTACCGAGCAGCAGGAGGAGGAGATCCTGGCGGTGGCGGACAGCTGCCACATCACCAGGAGCATCGCCGAAGGGCTGCAAGTGGACTGCTCCCTCGCACTCGCCGAGGGCTGAGAACCCGGCGGTTGGAGCGGCCCGCTCCGCCTGTATAATCCCGGCCCGCATCCCGCATGTCGACTCTCGGCGGCAGGCCGTTCACGAGGAGAGCAGGATGTCCAGCGGCGAGTGGAGCTTGACCGAGACGGAGTACCTGGAGGCGCCCGGCGCTTCCCTTCTTGCCTTCCACAATGTCTACCCGCAGGGCAAACAAGGCGGGGTCGAGCTGATCCACCACGACCTGCGAGTGGCCGCCTGCGGCATGATCCGGCCGGACCCCTGGCGGGGTCGGCCACCGGCATTCTCGAAGCTGCGGGAACGTCGCGCGCAAGCCGAGCCACCCCGCATCGACGTGGACGTACATGAGCCGAACCTCGAACTGGACTACAACCTCACACTACGGCCGGAGGGCCAGTCGGTCGTGCTGACCGTTGGGGTCGAGCGGCCCTTGCCCGCCGCACAGCCCGCCGCGTTCTGCCTGGAGCTGTATCCCCCGGCGTTCTTCGGCGGGTCGTATTCACTGGACGGCAGGTCGGGGCTCTTCCCGCGCGAGCCGGATCATCCCGTGGTGCGCCGGGGGGGCGACGAAGTGTGCGCGACGGCGCTCGGAAGCGGGCACCGATTGGTCTTGTGCCCGGAGGAGGAACTGCGGCGCGTAGAGATCGAGGCCACCGACGGCACACTGGAACTGCTGGACGCGCGGAAGCGGGACATTGAGGTCTGGTTCGCCGTCGTCTCGCGGCTGCCCGCAGAGAAGAACGGCCGCATCGTGCAGTGGCGCATCACCCCCAACCAGGTCGCCGGCTGGCGGAGGGAACCCCTGCTATGCGTCTCTCAGCTTGGTTACCACCCGGACCAGCGGAAACGGGCCATCGTCGAGCTGGACCCACGGTGGGACGGCCCCGAGGAGGCGTCGCTGATGCGGGTGCTGCCGGACGGCGGGATGGAGGAGGCCCGCGAGGCGCCGCTGCGGCGTTGGGGCCGCTTCCTGCGCTACGACTACGCCGTGTTCGACTTCACCGAGCAGCGCAGCGAGGGGGTGTACTTCGTGGAGTATGCGGGCAAACGCGCGGGGCCATTTCGGATCGCCCGGGACATATACGCCGAGGGCGTCTGGCAGCCCACGCTGGAGGCGTTCCTGCCGGTGCAGATGTGCCACGTGGCGGTCTGGGAAGAACGGCGCCTCTGGCACGGAGCCTGCCATCTGGACGACGCTCTCCAGGCGCCCATCTCGCACGAGCATCACGATTACTACCATCAGGGCCCTGAGACGGAGACGCCCTACGAGCCCTTCGAGCGCATCCCGCACCTGAACCGCGGCGGCTGGCACGACGCCGGGGACACTGACCTGGCCGCCGGATCCCAGGCGGCGACCACCCACACGCTGGCCCTCGCGCGGGAGGAGTTCGGCGTGGACACGGACCAGACCACGGTGCGCGAGGAGGAACACCAAGTGCTGATGTACGTCCCCGACGGCTGTCCGGACATCCTCCAGCAGGTCGCCTGGGGCGCCCAGTGCCTGCTGGGCGGGTATCGGGCGGTGGGCCACTCGCTGGTGGGGATCATCCACGGCGACCCTCGCCGCTTCTACCAGACGGGCGAGGTGGCGGTGATGACGGACAACTTGACCTATGACCCGGACCTGGGCCCGGACGAGCGCGCGGGGGAGCGCTCCGGTCGTCGCGATGACCGGTGGGCCTTCACCGGCATCTACCCGTCTCTTGAGTTCCAGGTGTCGGCGGCCCTTGCAGCGGCATCGAGGGTGCTTCGGGGCTACGACGACGCGCTGGCCGAGGAGTGCCTGCAGGCTGCGCTCCAGGGTTGGCGCAACGGGCAGGCGCACGAGGAGCCGGAGCGGCGCAACTGCTATGTGCACGGGGACCGAGCCGCTCGGGAGGTAATCGCCGCCGCCGAACTCCTGCTGACTACCTCCGAGGACCGGTTCCGCACACGGCTCCTGGGATCAATGGACGTGGTGCAGAACAACATGTGGCGCGTCTGCGGCGCCGTGGCGCGGGCGGCGGCCCGAGCCGAGGACGGGGAGCTGGAATCGGCGCTGCGGAGTGTGGCCGAGAAGTGGTGCGGGAAGCTGCATGAGGAGCTTGGCAGCAATCCCTTCGGAGTGCTGTTCCGACACCACATCTGGGGCGCAACCTGGCGGATACTCGCCTTCGCCACCGACTACTACTACCTGGTGCGGCTGCTCCCCGATCTGTTCGACCCGGACCCGGTGCTGCGCGCGGTGGAGTATGCCCTGGGATGCCACCCGGCCGGGAACGTATCTCTGGTATCCGGAGTGGGGACTCATTCCCTGACCACGGCGTTCAGCATCAACCGGGGCAGTTGGGGCTACGTGCCGGGGGGAGTGGTCAGCGGGCCGAACGTCATCCGGCCCGACTTCCCGGAGCTGAAGGAGGGCTTCCCCTTCCTGTGGCAGCAATGCGAGTACGTCATAGGCGGCGCGGCCAGCTACATCTTCTGCGTGCTGGCCGCCCGGGACTTGCTGGAACGACCCGAGTTGTAGAACATCGCGGCGGCGCGGCCCTGAAGGAAGCTGGTGGGACCTGCGCCGGAGCCGGCGGCCTCAGTAACGCCCCTGCTGCTTCTTCTTCATGATCCAGATGATGACGAGCAGTATGATGCCGCCGCCCGCGAGAAGCACCGACCAGATCCAGGTCTGAGCCAGCATCAGAAGACCTCCTCATTAGTCCAGACACCCGGGCAAAGCGAAGTCTGCGCCGCACATGCGGGTTCGCAGGATGTGGCCGAACGGGCCAACAGAGGCGAGGATACTACAACCTCGCCTCCCGGTTGTCAACCGTGGGCTCAGCCGTCTTCTCCTTCCTCGGTGGCGGGCTCGTCATCGGCCAGCAGGTTGATCTCCTGCGGCTCCCAGCCGAACTGCTCTGTGATGGCGCCAATGTCAACCAGCGACGTCATCTCGTCCAGCGGCACCTTGCAGGGCACGTCAGGGTAGAACTGCTCGACTGCTTCCGCCACGTCCATGCCGAGCATGTTGTCGGGGGCGGCGGGGAAAAGCTGGTGGTAGCCGGGCTCGGCCCCCCGCAGCACGGCCGCGACCAGCCCGGCGGCGTCCGACAGCGCCAGGTAGCTGAAGCCCTCGTCCAGGTTGCCCCACCGACCGCGCCGGTGACGGTGATGACGGCGAATGTGCTCGCGGATCCACCCCAGGTAGCGCTCGCTCAGCAGCAGCGGGAACCTGATGGCCGCACAGGCCATCCCCGGGTTGAGCCGCGCGAAGTAGCGCAGCTGATTCTCCCCGGCCTGTTTGCTCAGGGCGTAGCTGTTGCCCGGGCAGGCCGGCATGTCCCCGTCAATGGGCAGATACGCCAGCGAACTCGGCCTGTCCAGCTCGTCATGCTGCCGGTTGCCGGCGAAGGCCTGCACAGAACTGGAGTAGAGAATCTGCTCCACGCCCACATCCGCGGCCGCCTGGAACACGTTCATGTTCATCCGCACGTTCTCCCCGTAGAGCTGCTGCGGAGGGAGCCGCCCCGGCCGGGGGTGGTTGGCCAGATGAACCACCGCGTCGCAGCCCACTGTGACGTTATAGACGGCGTCCGGTCGCAGCAGATCCACCACAGTCAGGGGGGCGGCCAGATCGCGGCGATAGGACAGGTCTGCCCCCCTGACCTCAAAGCCTTCGTCAACCAGCGTCCGACACACCTCGGAGCCCAGGTACCCCCCGACCCCCGTCACCAACACCGTACACGCCATCTGGCTCACCTCGGAGTTGTGCGGAAGGAAACGCAGCCGCCAGGAGGCCATTATCCCCGACGCCGCCCGCGCGTCAAACGTCCGCCCTGCGCAGCCTGAGCGCCACGTGAGACCTGCCGGGCAGCGGCACCTCACACTCCCCCTCGTAGGAGCCTTCCAGCGTCTTCACGGTCATCTCCCACGTGTCAATCACGTCCACCTCATACCGGTGCGGCAGGTCCAGCGGACAGACGGCCGGCTGGCGGATACCTGAGTACATCAGGATGTAGTCGTCGCCCTTGCCCACGCCGCCGAGCGACCGGGACGGCCGCCAGGCCAGCGGATCGAACCCCCGCGCGGGGCCCTCCTCCATCATCCGCCGCAGGAAGGCGATGCGCTCGGGGCTGTCCCCGTGCAGGACGCCGCCCTTGCTCCACCACAGTACGTCGTCCGGGTCGAGGTAGGTCTCCCCATGGCCCACGTAGCCGCCCTGCGCCACGCCTGTCCAGAACCGGTGAACCAGCTCGCGCGCACTGATGTTGCCCCAGCCCTGCGGGATGTCCCCCTCGTAGCAGCACTCGTCCACCACCACGGGCTTGTCGTATTGCTCGCGCCACTTGCCCACCTCATCGGTGCCGGCCTGGATGCTGCAGTGAGTAACCCAGGGCTTGCCGTGGTCGTACCAGCGGCGGCCGTTGTGGATCGAACGCAGGTGCTGGTAAGGGTCGTACTCCTGCACGATGCGGAAGTAGCGGTCCCAGTCCGCGTCCCTCTTCTCGCCCATGAAGTCCCACTCGTTGGCCATGGACCACCAGACGTTGCGGTAGGCGGCCAGCCGCGCCACGGCGTGGCGCAGGTAGCGGTCGTCCGCCGCGGCGGGCATCCGGCTGAAGCCCCAGCGGTCGTACGGGTGGAACAGGATGAGGTCCGCCTGGATGGCCATGTCCCGTAGCTGGCGGACGCGCCGCTCGAAGTGGCGCCAGAAGGCGGGCTCAAAGCGCGTGAGGTCCCAGTTCTGCGGCGGCCGCCCTTCGAACGGGTAATGCTCCGGCTCGTTACGGTTGTAGGCATAGCTCTTGGGGAACACGCACATGCGCAGCTTGTTGAACGGCGCATCCGCGAGGGTGCGCAGCGTCTGCTCCTCCAGCTCGGCGCCCTGGTGGCACCAGGCGTAGCACGTGGTGCCCACCTGATAGTAGGGCGTGCCGTCGGCGTAGCGGAAGTGGTACCGGTCCGCCACGCGTACGGGGCCGTGGTTGCCGTCGGCCGGCGGGGTGCAGGTGAAGGCGCCCTCCCGGCCGTCCAACTCGGCGCAGTCGCTGGCGGTGCGCCACTGCCACTGGCCCTCCACGTCCGGCATGAAACGGACGCGAAAGGTGTCATCGCCGTCGTAGAAGCCTGCGACAGAGACCTCCCGATGGTCATGCCGGAATGTGGCGCTCAGCTCCACGTCCTTGAACGGATTGCCGGGGACTCGCGCCTCCAGACTCAGCTCGAAAACGTCCCAGCGTTCCACTTCGGGAGCAGTCCCTCTATCACTCATACAGCGGGCCTTTCTGCTCGTCCTGGGTCACTTGCCGAGTGCTTCCACCATGCGGTCGCCCAGGCGGCACCACGCCTGGATGATCCGGTCGTAGCCGGGGTCTTCATCGGCGCCGTCTATGGCGTCGTGCTCCGCCAGCCAGTTCACCACCCGCCGGGATCCCTCGACCCACGGGATGGTGTACTCGAAGTCCAGGTCGCGATGCGCGGCGGTGTTGTCGAAGATGTTGTTGAACCGCAAGTTGATGCCCAGCACGCCGGCCCGGTCGGGCACCGCTTCCAGCAGCAGGTCCGTGGGAATGTGCACGATGTCCGGCTCGGGCCATCCCATGCCCTCGGCGATGGCGCGGTGGTAGCGGTCCCAGGTCATCCACTCCTCGCCCGTCACGTGGTATGCCCGGCCGAAGGCCGTCTCGTTGCCTGCCGCGTTGGCGAAGACGACCGCCGCGTCGTCCCGGTGGCAGGCCACCCAGAGGGAGCTGCCGTCCCCATGGACTATGATGGGCAGACCGCGGCGCATTCGGTCCAGGAAACGCGTCTCCCACCCGAATGTGTGCACCAGGCCACCGCCCTCTCCGTAGGTCTGGGCGGGCCGGATGACGGTCACCGGGAAGTCCCTCCGCTCGTCCGCAGCGAACAGGACGTCCTCGCACTTGACCTTGTTCTGCGCGTAGCTGCCCAGAGCGCCCTCGCGAGGCGCGTCCTCGGTGCAGGGATAGACCCGCGCCGGTCTGCTGTACACATCAACGGTGCTGGTGAAGATAACTTGCCCGGCCCTGCCACGGAAGGCGCGCACCAGGCTATGGGCGTCCTCCGGCGTGAAGCAGATCATCTCGATGACACAGTCGAACGGGCCGGCGTCCTGCATCTGCGCCTCGAAGGCGGGGTAGTCCCGGCGGTCGCCGTGGACATGCTTCAGGTCCAGATCCGCCGGCGCCGGCTTGTTGCCACGGTTGTAGAGGGTTACCTCCTCGCCGCGCTCAGCCAGCACGCGGGTGATGCCCGTGCTGATCAGTCCGGTGCCGCCGATGATGAGTATGCGCATCGGCACCCTCCTCTCTTGAGGCACGGCCGCTCTCAGTCCCTCCCGCGCGTGCGACGCGGCGCGGCAGTATGTGGCAGCAGGATGCTCCTGTCAACCAGAAGGCCCCCGTTGTTGCAAGGTCGGCCGGCACGCGCTACACTGCCTCCCTTTCGGCTGAGGAAGCTGAGCGCCACAGGTTTCCATGAACCGGGAGGTATCGCCATGGGAAGCGGAACCACGTTTGGCGTCCTGGTGGGCACCAGGGGGTTCTTCAACCCCGCCCTTGCCGGCGAAGGGCGCCGGGAACTGCTGGGCAGGCTGGAGG
Source organism: uncultured candidatus Brocadiaceae bacterium (assembly GCA_964346565.1). Lineage (GTDB taxonomy): Bacteria > Planctomycetota > Brocadiia > SM23-32 > SM23-32 > JAWOCH01. The sequence continues at coordinate 12,855 of CAYFVS010000307.1, forward strand.
GGCTGGGTTACGATCACGTCATCCTGCCGGCGCAGGCGACGCCCACCGGTGCCGTCGAGACGCTCGAGGACGCCCGCAAGGGCGCCGCCCTGTTCGAAGAACACCGAGGCGAGATTGACGGCATCATCGTCGCCCTACCCAACTTCGGAGACGAGCTGGGCGTTGTCAACACCCTCGACATGGCCGGACTCGGCGTGCCCGTGCTGGTCCAGGCCAGCGACGACGAGATGGGCAAGCTGGACGTCGAGCATCGGCGGGATTCCTTCTGCGGCAAGCTCTCGGTCTGCAACAACCTCTACCAGTACAACATCCCTTTCACCGACACCACCTACCATACGTGCGGCATCGGGGACGACGCGTTCGCGCGGGACCTGGAGTTCTTCGCCTCGGTTTGCCGGGTCGTGGGCGGGCTGCGCGGGGCGCGGGTGGGCGCCGTGGGCGCCCGGCCGGCCGCCTTCCAGACCGTGCGCATGAGCGAGAAGATCCTCCAAGCCCAAGACATCACCGTGGTCACCGTTGACCTGTCGGAGATCATTGCGGCCGCCCAGGCCCTGCACGACGAGGCCGGGGCGGTGCAGGACAGGATCGCCGAGCTGCGTGATTACGGCCACATACCGGACTCTGTGGCGCCGGAGGCGGTCGCGCTGCAGGCCAGGCTCTCGGTCGCCTTGGAGGACTGGACCACCGAGAACGACATAGATGCGGCCGCTGTCCAGTGCTGGACCTCGGTGCAGGAGAACTACGGCTGCGCGGCGTGCGCCTCGATGAGCATGTTGAGCAACAAGATGATCCCCTGCGCCTGCGAGGTGGACGTGGGCGGTGCCGTCTCGATGCTGGCGCTGGCCCTGGCGGCGGACTCGCCGTCGGCTCTGCTGGACTGGAACAACAACTACGCCGACGACCGCGACATGTGCATCTGCACCCACTGCTCGGCCTACCCGAAGGACTTCATCCGCAACGAGGTCGAGATCTCCAATCTGGACGTGCTCGGCGCCACGCTGGGGGAGGAAATCTGCTTCGGTGCCGTGAAGGGGAAGGTCGCCGCCGGGCCGATGACCTACTTCCGCGTCTCAAGCGACGACACTGAAGGCGTCCTGAGAGCATATCTGGGCGAGGGCAGTTTCACCGACGACCCGGCCGACATAGCCGGGGGAGTGGCCGTCTGCCGGGTGCCGGAGCTGCAGACGTTGATGAAGTTCATGTGCCAGGAGGGCTTCGAGCATCACGTGGCCATGGTGCACTCGCACTGCGGGGCCATCCTGGCAGAGGCCGTCGGCAAGTACCTCGGCTGGCCCCTCTACATCCACGCTTGAGCAGGACACCAGCGCAGCAGGAGGCATACCCATGCACAGCACGGACACGAACACAGGACCCGCCGCGCCCGCACCCTCAGTGGACCTCAGCCACGGCCCGTTGCGGGTCTCTGAGAACGACCGGTTCCTCGTGCATGAGGACGGCACGCCGTTCTTCTACCTGGGGGACACCGCGTGGGAGCTCTTCCACCGGCTGAGTCTGAAGGAGAGCCGGGCGTATCTGGAGGACAGGGCCAGGAAGCGCTTCACCGTCATCCAGGCCGTCGTGCTGGCCGAAATGGACGGGCTCCACACCCCCAACGCCGACGGCGAAAGGCCCCTGATAGACGACGATCCCACCCGCCCCAATGAAGCCTACTTCGAGCACGTGGACGCCGTGGTGGACATGGCCGAGAGCCTGGGCCTGTACGTCGGCATGTTGCCCACGTGGGGTGACAAGTGGAACGCGAAGTGGGGCACGGGTCCGGTGGTCTTCACGCGGGACAACGCGGGGATCTACGGCCGTTTCCTGGGCGAACGCTATCGCGACAAGCCCATAATCTGGATCCTTGGCGGAGATCGCACGCCGGACAGCGAGAACCACATGGTCATCATGCGCCGCATGGCTCGAGGCCTGAGCGAAGGCGACGGCGGGCGGCACCTGCGCACCTTCCACCCCCAGGGAGGGTCCAGCTCCGCCCAGTGGCTGCACGAGGAGCCCTGGCTGGACTTCAACATGCTCCAATCGGGCCATATGGCCAGGGACATGGCCAACTACCAGTTGGTCCGGGCCGACTACGAGCGCGTGCCGCCGAAGCCCTGCATGGACGCCGAGCCGCCCTACGAGGACCACGCCGTCAACTGGAACCCGGCCAACGGCTGGTTCGACGAGTACGACGTGCGCAAGCATGCCTACTGGGCCGTGTTCGCCGGCGGGCACGGCCACACTTACGGCTGCCACGACATCTGGCAGTTCCTCACGCCCGAGCGGGAGCCGGTCACCCACGCACGCACTCCCTGGCAGGAAGCCCTTTCCCTGCCTGGCGCGGCCCAGGTACGGAATCTGCGGGCTTTGATGGAGTCGCGGCCGTTCCTGTGCCGTGTGCCTGACCAGGAGCTGATCGCCCGGGGGCAATGCTCCGGGGGTGGGCACGTCCAGGCCGCACGGTGCGCGGAGGGCAGCTACGCCCTGGTCTACGTGCCCCTGGCCGGATCGCGCGTGGCAGTGGACCTGGAGCGGCTGTCGGCCGACCAGTGGCGGGCCTGGTGGTACGATCCCAGAACCGGCGAGGCCGAACCGACCGGCGTGCACGCGACCGACGGGGAAGCCGAGTTCCGCTCTCCCGCCGACGGGCCGGACTGGGTGTTGGTCATCGACGACGCCGACCGGGGCTTCCCGCCGCCCGGCACGTTGCCGCAGTGAGCAGCCGCCCGCCGCTCAGGGCTGCGACAACGCCGCTTCGGCCGCGTCCAGATCGTCGCAGCTCACCACGATGGTGGCCGGCTGGCCGGGCTGCCCCGCACTGCCGTACACGTAGTTGATGTTGATCCCCTCGTCGGCCAGCGTCCGGGCCATTCCGGCCAGCGCGCCGACCTGGTGCTGCAGGTCGGCCAGCAGCACCGGACTGCGCACGAACGACATGCCGGCTTCACTGAGGGCATCGGCGGCCCGGCCGACGTCATCGGCGACCAGCCGGACCGTCCCCGCTTCGGTGCAATCGTGGACCGACGCGGCGAGTATGTTCACCCCGGCGTCGGCCAGACAGCCGGCCAGTGCGGCAAGCTGCCCGGTTTCGTTCGCCATGCTGACCGAGAGTTGTTCGGTGCGCTTCACGGCTTCCCCTCCCCTCTCGCAGTAACCGGATCTACCACACGCCGCTGTGCTCTGAAGTTCCATGCCCACCATAGACGCATCTGCCGACCGTTTCAAGAGCACGGCCAGCGCTGGGATAGGAGAACGCGGCACCGGAGGGCAGTCATGCCAGCGTGCGATGGCGGGCACGGGGGAGTGCGCCGGGGAATCCGGCTTGACAAACCCTTTCCCGGGGTACAATGACACGAGAGCGGCGAAGCGAACCTTCGCTGTTGCGCACAGGCGGTTGATGACGGAGGACAGGATGGCAACCACGATAGTGGTCGGGATAGCGCTGCTGCTCGCGGCTGTGGTGGGACTGGTCCTGTACGCCGAGCGGGGGCGTCCTCTGCTGCCCTCCACCTGGCGGATGCTGCGGCAGATGCGCCTTCGGAGGCTGCTTGGTCCCGGTTCGCTGCACGGCTACGTCTACGGGAGGTGGACGAAGCAGTACCTGAACGTGCTTCTGAATTGGATCATGCCCCGTCTGGGGGCACGCGGACGCAACTGGCTGGCCGAGCGCTACCACGGCAAGGTGCTGACCCCGGAGCAGAGCCGGGCCATCATCGAGCTGGACACGAAGATCCCCCTGCGGGATCTGGAGCAGATCATACCGTACTCGACGGCCCGGCAACTGGTGCTGGACGGACCGCCGGACATTGCCGTGTCGGAGTGCTGGTGCCGCCATGCGCGCAACGAGCCCTGCCAGCCCACCCAGGTGTGCATGGTGACCGGACGGACGTTCGTGGACTTCGTGCTGGAGCACAACCCGCGGACCAGCAGACGCCTGACCCAGGCAGAAGCGCTCCAGCTTCTCGCGGAGGAACATGACCGCGGACACGTCCACAGCGCCTGGTTCAAGGACGCCCTCCTCGATCGGTTCTACGCCATCTGCAACTGCTGCAAGTGCTGCTGCGGCGGCATTGAGGCCATGGTCCGCTACCGGACACCGATGATGGCCTCTTCGGGCTACGTGGCACAGGTGGATGAGACGCTTTGCGTGGCCTGTGGTGCGTGCGAGGAGGCATGCCCGTTCGAGGCCATTCGCTGCGACGGAGCGGCACGTGTGGAGTGGGAAAGCTGCATGGGATGCGGCGTCTGCGGGTCGAAGTGCCCGAAGGACGCGCTCTCACTGGTACGGGATGAAGGCAAGGGCGAGCCGCTTGACGCGCGCCTGCTGGCGCAGGAAATGCCCGGCGGCGCAGTTGGGTCCTGATCGGCCGCAGACAACTCGGTCGGACAACCAGAGCCGGAACCGGTCAGCCGCGAGGTTGGTGCCGTTCGAGCGCCTGCAGCACCACGCGCTCGATGAGCCGCGGGTCATCCGTGCCGAGCCCGCGTTCGGCCGCGGTTGCCAGATAGCGAAGGGGCCGGGGGTCCCGCCGGAAGGTCTGTCCCCCGTGCTCCGAGCGCGCCCTGTCCACCAGCTCCGCGCCGATGGTGTCCACCGCCACGGGGTCGAAGCTGAACACGATCCGGTTGTGGTCCCATTGGAACTGAGGGGCAGTGGGGCCTGGCCCCTGGGCGAAGATGCCCCTCAGGCCGTTCATCACGTGCAGCCGAAGCTTGCTCCGAACCGGTTCCAGCATGTTGATGTCGGCTATGTACGGATCGCACGCCCCGCCGTGGAAGCGGTGCGACTTGGTGATCACGTTCCATGAGTGGGAGATGTTCTTCAGACACCCGGTGAAGGCGGCCACGTCGTGGTCCTTCAGATTGGCCACGTTGACGACTGCGTCCACCTGCTCGGTGATGAACCGGCTCAGCACCGTCTTGCCCGAGCCGAAGTCGTACTGCCGCTCGGTCCAGCCGCCCTGCTTCCGGCGTCCTTCGAACTGCACGTTCCTGGCCTCGACCAGCACGATGTCCTCCGGGGGCACGCCAGCCGACCCCAGGCCCGCTGCGATAGCGTCCACCAGCGCCTGGTTTGCACCGGTGAAGTCCTTGCTCACGTTGTTAAACTTAAGGCCCACCACCTCGCCGGGCTGGAACAGGGAACCCCACGCCGCGGCGGGCCCCTCCGCGCCGGTCAGGCGCGTCACGCTGCGCTGGACCATCTTCCCGACGACTTCGGCGTCCACCTGTCCGTCCTCACCGCGCCACCTGCCGGAGGCCGCTTCCACGACCAGGCTCTTCTGGGGCTCGCCCTCGCCGGCCGATGCGCTGGGCCGGTGGAAGGCAAAGGCGGCCACGGCACCGGCTGCCTTCAGGAATCCGCGTCTTGATATGTTCACAGCGGTTCCTCGCGTCCGGGTGTCTGCCCGTTGCGCCCGTCCATGCCCGCCGGCTCATTCCGGCAGTATGACGCCCTTGTCTATCTCCGCCAGTTCGTCCGGGCCCAGCTCCTCGTATTCCCTGAACTCCAGCACGGTCTTGCCGACGCGCAGCGAGTCGCGATCGAACAGCGCCTTCTCACCCAGGATGCGTTGGCGGTTCACCCTGGTGCCGTGGGAGCTGCCCAGATCGCCGACGAACCACACGCCGTTGCGGCACTCCAGGCTGGCGTGTGCACCGGAGACGGTCGCGTCGTTGACCCGCAGGTTGGCCTTCCGACTGCGCCCGAGGGCGTAGACCTGTCGCTGGTCCAGCTCCCAGCCCTTGCCCTTGTCTTCTCCGCGCACTACATGCAGGAAAGCCGATGATGCCGCCATTGCGCCCTCCTTCCTGCCAGCAGGTCAACTCGTCAGGCCAAAAGCATAGCGCAGCACCAGCACGGCGGAAAGCACGTGGAACGCCCAGTGCGACTCCCGCCAGCGGGCCGTCGCGAATTTCAGAACGCTGTAGGAGATGAACCCGAAGGCGATCCCCTCCGTGATGCTCATCGTCAGCGGCATGACCACCACCGTCAGGAAGGCCGGCAGGAATTCCGTGGCATCTTCCCAGTTCAGCCGCGACAGGCTCTTGAGCATCATCGAACCCACCACGATCAGCGCCGGCGCGAGCACGGGATACTGCCGGATGATAAACCCCTGCTCGGAGTAGAGGTGCGAGGAGGCGACCACTCCCAGGATCGGGTACAGCACGATGGAAAGCACGAACAGGGCGGCCGTCACCAGGTTGGCCAGGCCCGTGCGGGCCCCGGCCTGCACCCCGGCGGCGCTCTCGATGTAGCTGGTGATTGTGCTGGTGCCCATCGCCGCGCCGATCACCGTGCCCGATGCATCGCTGAACAGCGCCCACCTGGCGCGGGGCAGACGGCCCTGCGCGTCCAGCAGGCCGGCGCGCTCACTTACCCCGATCAGCGTCCCCACCGTGTCGAACACGTCCAGGAACAGGAAGGTCAGGATCACTGTCAGGGCCCCCTTCGCGCTGAACAGGCCGCCGAAGTCCAGCTTCAGCAGCGACTGGCCGGGGGCCAGGCTGGCGTAGCGCTTCAGCTCCAGGTCCAGAACCGGCCTGCCCGACAGCGACACGACCACACCGAGGGCCGTCGTGGCGACGATGCCCCACAGCACCGCCCCCCGCGTGCCCCTCGCCAGCAACACCAGCATGACCGCCAACCCGAACATCGCCAGCAGCGTCGGCGGGGCCAGCACGCTCCCGAAGGTGATCCCCGTCGCCAGGCTGCCCACCACCACGCCGGCGTACTGAAGACCTATGAAAGTAATCAGCAGGCCGATTCCGCCCGCGATGCCGCGCTTCAGGCTGTCCGGGATGAACTCCATGACCTTCGCCCGGAACCCGAAGAACGACAGCACCACGAACACGCAGCCGCCGATGAACACAGCCGTCAGCCCCTGCTGCCAGGTGAATCCCATCCCCAGCACCACCGCGTACGTGAAGAAGGCGTTGTGGCCCATGGCGGGCGCCAGGGCTATGGGGTAGTTGGCCAGCAGGCCCATCAGCACGCAGGCCACGGCGCTGGCAACGCAGGTGGCAACGAACGCCCCCGCCACCGGGATGCCGGCGTCCGACATCATGGCCGGCTGCACGAAGATGATGTAGGAGAGGGCCATGAAGGTGGTCGAGCCCCCCAGCAGCTCCCGCCCCACCGTGCTGCCCCGCTCGGTCACCTGGAAACGCCGCTCGACGAAGCTCATCGCTTCCTCCCGACAGGAGCCGGCCGTTCCATACCCCGCGACGCCGCCCGATTATAGCGCCCGCCCTGCACGCCGGTCAACGCCGCAGATGTCACGCCACAGGTACCCCTACGAACAGCCGGCTGTCCAGGTCGGTGAGGGGATCCGTCTCGCCCGAAGCGGCGGCGCTGGCGAAGACCACCCCGGGGCGCTCCGCGCGCATCGCCCGGGCCAGCACGTGGAAGCCTCTCGGCCGATTCGCCGTGCGTAGCTGCCGGCCCTCATCATGCAGTCGTGTGACCAGCTCAACCAGTCCCCGTCGGGCCGTCGCCGCACAGGCGAACAGCTCCTCCGGCAGAAGCCCCTCCCGCAGGCCGTGGCGCATGGGGACCTGCTGTCCAGTCTCGTCCTCGACGGCGCCGAACGGGCCGGCCAGGCGCACGAGGTGCTCGATGCTGCCGCGTGCTCCGCTCTTGACCAGAAGAACAGCGGGACCGGTCTCGTCGTTGCCGACGCCCACACGGGACACTGCCTGCTCGCCCAGCTCCTGTGCGCACCTGCTCCACGCCTCAGGGGTGTCGTCGGCCGGAGGAATGAACTCAAGCGCCGACCCGAAGAACGGACCGATGGATGCTCCGGAACGACGCGCCGCCTCCAGGCCCCGCTCCTCCAGGCGCTCCAACGCTTTGAGGACCCCCTCGACGCCCTCCTGCTCCATTACGTGCTGCATGGCCCTGTGGAGCGCCTCTCGCGTGACGCAGCCGGGATCCAGTCCCGCCCCGGCCAGTTCCGCGATCTCCGTTCTCCCCTGCTCCGAAAGGCTCAAACAGAGCAGGCCCCATAGGGCGCCGTGTTCCGGAACCAGTTGCTCCAGCAATTCCGGATCTCGTCGCAGGTGAGCGGCCACCGACAGCAGCTCCCCGGCTTCCGCCTGCCCGGCCTCGGTCACCGGTAGTATTACCGCCGCCTGGTCGCCGTCGAAATCGGCGTGGAGCAAACGGCACGTCAGAGGATGCAGTCGAATGACGTCCTCCGGGCAGCGCACGGGATGGAAGGCCAGCAGGCTGGTGGGGCCCATGGTCGGCGCGCGGTTCAGGATAACCCAGGAGTCGGCCATTGCGCCGTCCAAGGCCGCCTCGGCCTCAACGGTCCGATCCTCGACTGCCTGCCGGCTGCCCAACTGGCGCTGAACAAAGGGGCCAAACAGCGTCCAGGCGATCTCTTCCGCCAGTCCGACCTGCTCAACCGACAGCCCCCACCCCGGTGATAGCAACGCTTTGCCGCTGAACAGCTGCCGCTCCCGCATCTGGAGCTGCGCCGGCGTCACGAGGCAGTCGAGGAACTCGGCAACGTCCGTCTTGAGCCGCGCCATCGCCCTGTCCACCAGCGCTCGCGGCGCCCCCGTGTCGAGCACACGCCGTGCCCGGCGGTTGGCCTCCCGCAACGCCTCATACTCCGGCGCCCCCGGCGACTGCCCTACTGCCCGCAGTTGCCGGCTGTGCAGCCAGGGGTGCGGAATGGGCCTGGCCAGCTCGAGCCCGGCCGGCTCAGGCGGTGCGAACTCGAAGGTCACCTTGCCGTCCGCCATCTGCATGCGCACGCCCGCGACCGCCAGACGCCTCCGCAGTTCGTCCCACGCCGGCGTCGGCGGTGAAGCCTGCTCCACCGGGCCTTCGGCCACACGCTCGGCCAGCCGATCGGCCCCCTCCCGGCGCTCGGCGCGCGTGTTGCAGTGCTCCGCTATCGTCTCGAAGGCCGCCACATTGCGCAGGGCGTAGTACTCCATGTCCCCCTGGAGCATACAGCGGCCCGGCGTCACAGTGGCACGCAGCTTGTCGGCGGCCAGGTGGTGGGTGACACCCCAGTAGACCCAGCCGACGGTGCTGGGCCGTCGCAGTTGCTCGCCCTCCCAGGTGAGCTTCTCCATGCCGCTCTCGGGCAGGCCGGCCTCCCGCAGCCGCCGCCTCAGTTGCTCGTCGTCCGGCGCCCTGAAGGGGGGCGCTACGGCTGGCCCGCCTTCTTCGCGCGCCAGGCGCCCCATCAGGGCCTCGCGGAGCTGGCCGAAGTTCCCGCGCGTGTGGCAGCCCACGAAGCTGAACGCCAGGTCCACCGGCGAGCCGTCCGCCAGACGCGGCATCCGCCCGTCCGGCAGGATGCGGCTGACGGTTCCCTTGGTCCCGTGGCGGTTGCTCAGCTTGTCGCCCACTCGTGCCGGCTCAGGGTGACCGAGCCGCCGGGCGGCTGACTCGCTCAGCAGGATGCCGTCCTCGTAGGTCTCAATGCCGGCCGAGATGAAGGCAGTCAGAAGGTTGCGGCCGCACCAGAAGCGCGGCGCGTGGGGCTCGTTGCCCGTCACCACCAGCGCGGGTTCTGGATCGGGCAGCGGGAGCCACTGGCGCATCATGTTGACGCCCATCAGCAGCCGGTTGGGGTCGTCGTGTTCCAGGAACGGCACCAGAGCGGCCGACAGACCGAGAGCTGCCTCCGGGGCGTCGTCTGTCACGACGATGCGCTGGTTCCGGATCGCGGCCCCGCGTGCAACGCTGAGCACCCGCCCGACGTTGGGTCCCTCGGGCGTTTCGAAAGGACAGACACGCCCCCGCTGGCCGGCGGTGATCCGGCCGGTCACTCCTTCAACAAGCAGCCGTCGGAGGTGTGTCTGGCGAGACAGCCAGTTCCGCTCGTCCAGAACCTGGGAGGAGGACGAGTCCTCATGGAATTGACGCATCCATCGGTCCAGGGGCAGCCAGGAGCGCATGGCCACAGCGTCCCACTGCATCCCTTCCGGCGCCATGCCCAGACGCGCGGCGAGGTAGCCATGGAGCTGTTCACCAACGCACCGTACAGCGGCGCCGGTCAGGTCCGGATCTTCGGCCATCGGCACGACCACCCTCCGCTGCCCGTCCAGCTCGAAGACGCCCTCTACGTCGGGGCGCGGTACGTCCCGGTATTCCACCTCAACCGCTCCCTGCGCGGCCCCGACCAGAAGCCGAATGCGGCAGCAGTGCCGCGACGTATCCTCCACCGCGTAGTCCGTCAGCGGCATCCGCTCAGCCAGCAGGTTGGGCAGCGATTCTGTGATGAACCTGTCGAAGGACTCAGCGTGCCACGACGCGAGCGTCTCGGCCTGTTTCATTGCTCTTTTTTCCATTTCTGCGCGAGATCCCTTCGTGCATAGAACAGCCGCGACTTCACCGTTCCTTCGGGGACGTCCAGTGCCTCGGCAGCGCTTCTGACGTCCATCTGTTCCTGGTAGATCAGGCGGATGACGTCCCGCTTCTCCTCGGGCAACTCCTCGATCATCCGGCGCAGGCGGCCGTGTCTCTCACGGCGCTCTGCCACCGCGTGCGGCCCCAGCGAAGCGTTGTCTATCATCCAGCCAGGCACCAGGTTCTCTTCCTCACTGCCCTCGGGCGGCAACGGCCGGAGCGGGCGGCGCTTCCGTCTGCGGGCGGAACGCAGGTAGTTAATGGCCTGGTTAGTGGCGATGCGGTAGAGCCATGCCTTCACCGTTCCCCGTCCGCTCCACTGGTTGGCCCGCGTCCACAGGCACAGGAACACCTCCTGGAGCAGGTCCTCCGCCACGGCCGTGTTGCGCACCATGCGCTCCAGGTGGCGGCGGATGCCGGGCTCGCGCCGCTCGAAGACCTCCTCGAACGCCTCTGCGTCGCGCGCCCGGATCCGCGCCATCAGTTGCTCGTCAGAGGTCTCTCCCATGGGGCTCCGCTCTCACAGACAAGACAGCACAGGTGCAGGTTCAGCCGGATAGCGGATTCTCGCTTGGCGGTAACAGGATAGCACAGGGGCCAGCCCGCCGTTCGCGACCGTTCGCCCCATCTGGCAGAGCGCTGCCCTCAGGTGGGACGCATCTGCCAATTTGGCAGAAACCCGGCCGCACGGTCCCCCGCCCCTGCACGGGTGCCCGGCGCGTTCGGCGCCGTCAGGGGGCCAGCGACGGCCCAGGGCGCCTCTGCGTGGCTGATGGCTGGGTTGGTATCGGATTTGCCGTAGTGATACCAGATGAGATGCGCCATCACTCAACCGATACAGCGAGCTGTCACGTGGAGGAAGGAGGCCGGCAGGAATGGCCAGAGAGAAGATAATCGGCATTGACCTGGGCACGACCAACTCCGTGGTGTCCGTCATGGAAGGTGGCAAGGCGACCGTGGTCCACAACCAGGACGGCGCGCGGATCACACCCTCGGTCGTTGCCTTCGGCGAGGACGGGGACCGTCTGGTCGGCACCAAGGCCAAACGCCAGGCTGTCACCAACCCCGAGAACACCATCTTCAGCATCAAGCGCTTCATGGGCCGCCGCCACAACGAGGTGGAGGCCGAAGAGAAGATGGTGCCCTACAAGATCGTGGGCGGACCCCAGGAGCTGGTCAAAGTCCGGGCGGGCGGCAAGGAATGGACTCCGCCGGAGATATCGGCGATGATCCTGCATGCGCTGAAGCAGGCCGCCGAGGATTACCTGGACGAAGAGATCGAGAAGGCCGTCATCACGGTGCCGGCCTACTTCAACGACAGCCAGAGGCAGGCGACCAAGGACGCCGGCACCATCGCCGGGCTGCAGGTCGAGCGCATCATCAACGAGCCAACCGCCGCCTCGCTCGCCTACGGGCTGGAGAAGAAGGAGGACGAGCGCATCGCCGTGTTCGACTTCGGCGGAGGCACGTTCGACATCTCCATCCTCGAAGTGGGCGAAGGCGTCTTCGAGGTCAAGGCCACGAACGGCAACACCCACCTGGGCGGGGACGACCTGGACGAAGTGCTGGTCAACCACATCGCCGACGAGTTCCGCAAGGAACAGGGCATTGACCTGCGCGAGGACCGCATGGCGCTGCAGCGGCTGAAGGCAGCCGCTGAGACCGCCAAGTGCGCACTGTCTACATACCCGGAGGCGGACATAAACCTGCCGTTCATCACCGCCGACAGCAGCGGACCCAAGCACCTGCACATGAGCATCAACCGCGCCACGTTCGAGGAGCTGTGCGCG